>JAZQIF010000101.1:0-31730 GCA_045540935.1 Erysipelotrichaceae bacterium
GTACCGACACCGCCGGAAAGTTTCATCATGCTGCCGCCGAAGAAGTTGGCGATACCTGTGCCAAAGATCGTCAGAGTCAGACCGGTAACGTTCTGATTGACCTTTAAGGTGACAGTCAGAAAGGCAAACAGCAGGCCGGCCAGTGCCGATGCCAGCAGGCAGGCAAGAAGAGCGATCAGCATGCTCAGAACTGGATTCAGAGAAGTGACAGCTCTCTCATAGAGGAACGCCGAAGCAAGTGCTGCGATACCGCCGATCTGCATGACGCCCGGGACACCGAGGTTGAGATCACCGGCTTTCTGATTGATCGTTTCACCGATCGAACCGTACATGATGACGGTACCGAAGGTGATCGCCGCAACACACCAGGATATGAATTGGGATACGCTCATCTATCTGTCCTCCTTTCTGTTATGATTGAAACTCACTTTGTAGTTATTGAAGAATTCCGAGCTCAGGATGAAGAACAGGATGATGCCCGTGATGATCTGCGAAGCAAATTCATTCAGACCGAAGTCCGAAGAGATCTGCGCAGCGCCTTTGCTTAAGAAGACGATGAACAGCGAGATCAGAGCCATCGCAAACGGATTGAACTTCGCCAGCCAGCATACGATGATGGCCGTAAAGCCTCTGCCGCCGGCGGTGTTGTTGGAGATCGTATGTGAGATACCGGAGACTTCCACGAAACCCGCCAGACCGGAGATCGCTCCGGATAATAAGACGTTGTTGCGAATGACTTTCGGCACGTTGATACCGGCATACTTTGCCGTCGCGACCGATTCACCGACCACGGCACCTTCGTAGCCGTGCTTGGAATATTTCATATAGACATAGATGAAGACCGTGACGATAAGCACGATCAGGATATTCAGAGTGTACTGCTGACCGAAGATCAACGGGAACCATCCGCCCTGGCCGTTCATGTTGATGATACCGACGGAGTGTGACTGTTTCTTGTCCCAGAAATCGACGAAGAACTCGATGAGCTGAATACCGACATAGTTCATCATCAAGGTGAACAGCGTCTCATTGGTATCGTACTTCGCCTTGAAATAGGCAGGCAAGAATGCCCATAAAGCACCTGCCAGCATCGATGCGATCATCATGGCCAGAAGCAGGATCGGCGTCGGGACCTTGTTTCCGAAATAGATCATCAGCGCTGCCGTGCTCAATCCGCCAAGCAGGATCTGCCCTTCGGCGCCGCAGTTCCAGAAGCGCATGCGGAAAGCCGGTGCCAATGACAGCGAGATCAGAAGAAGCAGACAGGCATCACGGATCGTGATCCATGTCCTTCTCTTGGTACCGAAGGCACCTTTGAACATCGAAACATAGACGCTGATCGGATCGAGTTTCGTCACGAAATAGATAAACAAAGCGGAGACCAGAAGCGCACAGACGATGGCGATCGCGATCACCAGTGCTTTCACCGGAAGGGAAGCTTCGTCTTTCTTCGTCACGCGAAGAAATGATCTGTGATGGATCTTTTCCATTATGCTTCCTCCTTTAAGTGCGTCATCAGGTAGCCGACTTCTTCTTTCGAAGCGGTACGGCCATCCAGCATTCCGTTCATCTTTCCTGCACACAGGACCATGATACGGTCAGATAAAGCCAGAAGGACATCGAGGTCTTCACCGACATAGATGACGGCGACCCCTTTCTTCTTCTGTTCGTTCAGTAAGTTGTAAATGGCATATGAGGTATTGATATCCAGACCTCTGACCGCATAAGCCGTCATGAGAACGGTAGGCTTGTTGTTGATCTCACGGCCGACCAGGATCTTCTGCACGTTGCCGCCGGAAAGCCTGCGGACCGGATATTCCAAGTCCGGAGTCACGACCTCCAGTTCGTCCTTGATCTTGACTGCCGTATCATGCGGTTTCTTACGGTGCAGGAAAGGACCGCTTCCTTTTCTGTATCGCTTTAACATGACGTTATCGGTCATGCCCATATTGCCGACAAGGCCCATGCCCAGTCTGTCTTCCGGAACGAACGCCAGATGAAGACCATGGGAGATGATCTCTTTAGTGGAAAGGCCGACCAGTTCGTGGACACCGTGTGCTGTGGAGTTGTAGATGACGGAAGAACCTTCTTCACATTTCTGCAGACCCATGATCGCTTCCAGCAGCTCCTTCTGTCCGGAACCCGAGATACCGGCGATGCCTAAGACCTCGCCGGAATACAAGTCGAAGCTGATATCATCGACGACGTTCTTGCCGTCGTTGTTTTTGACGGTCAGATTCTTGACTTCAAGTCTCTTGTGCTTTTCTTCCACAAAGTCACGGTTGATATCCAGCGTGATCTTTTCGCCGACCATCATTTCCGTCAGCTGCTGCTCGTTGGTCTGACTCTTTAAGACGGTGCCGACGTTTTCGCCCTTGCGCAATACGGAGATACGATCGGAGATCTCCATGACTTCGTTGAGTTTATGGGTGATGATGACGATCGATTTGCCGTCCTCTTTCATATTGCGTATGATCGTAAAAAGCTTTGTGATCTCCTGCGGAGTCAGGACAGCTGTCGGTTCATCCAGGATGAGGATCGAAGCGCCTCTGTATAAGGTCTTGACGATCTCGAGCGTCTCTTTTTCCGAAACGGACATCTCATAGATCTTCTTGTCGAGATCAAGATCGAAGCCGTATTTCTGACAGATCTGTTCCACTTCGCTGCGGCATTTCTTTTCCGCTTCCTTGGCCGGCATGCCGATCAGGATATTCTCCAGTGCCGTAAAGACATCGATCAGCTTGAAGTGCTGGTGCACCATGCCGATCCCCAGATCATAGGCATCCTTCGGAGAAGAGATCTCCACTTTTTCGCCGTTGATCAGGATCTCTCCTTCATCCGGACTGTATATCCCCGCCAGCATGTTCATCAAGGTCGTCTTGCCTGAGCCGTTTTCACCCAATAAGGAAAGGATCTCTCCTTTATAGACATCGAGATCGACATGATTGTTAGCCAGGACTTTTCTTTCGAAACGTTTGGTGATGCCGCGCATCGAGATCGCAATTTCGCTCATAAATTTCCTCCCATAATATAAAACATTACAGGCTGAGTCTCAGCCTGTAATGTTAAAAGAGTCTGATAAGTGTTGAATTAGTTAAGTTCTGTGATACCGTCGATTCTTTCAGCGAAGTACGGAGCACTTCTGAATTCGGACTCATGGAAGTAACCGTCGATCAGGCATTCCGTATCTGCAGTGTAGTTCGGATCGGATTCAACATCTGCCATTATGGAAGTCGGAGTTTCGCCGCCGATGGTGAATGTGGAAGCATCGAATACATGTAAGGAACCATCCTTGATGGCAGCGATCGCTGCATCAACAGCTTCCTGTGTGCCTGCTGCAACAGAAGAACCGAGATCCGTGATAGCAACTGCACCTTCGTTGTAACCGCCGGTCCAGTCAGTCATCATATTTTCGCCATTGAGCCAGCAGTTGAAAGCGTAAGTGTAGAATTTCTCCCAGACGTTCGAAGCGGAAGTCAGAGCTACATCCGGTGCGACATCAAGCATCGAAACGTTGTAACCGACAGAGTAAGCTGTGAAGCCGTACTTGTTGTCTTCCTTGTTCTTCTGTAACTGGGAAGGAGCACCTGTAGAGTCTGCGTGCTGGCCGACGATGACACAGCCCTGAGACATCAGATCATCACCGACAGTAGCTTCGGCAGTGATATCGAACCAGGAGTTGGTGTATTCAACAGACATGACTGCATTCGGATAAACGGAACGTAAGCCGAGGAAGAAGGCAGTGTAACCGGAAACGACTTCTGCGTATGGGAACGCGCCGACATAACCGACCTTGACATTGCCGTCAGCATCGTAGTTTTCAGGAACCAGAGCACCGTTTTCTTCGAGCTCTTTGATCTTCATACCGGCAACGATACCGGAGACATATCTGGATTCATAGACCTTTGTGAAAGCATTCTTGAAGTTAGCCAGACCGGAAACAGCTGCAGTGTCACCTGTATCAGCTACGAATGTGACTTCCGGGAATTCAGTGGCTGCCTGCTGCATGAAGGACTGGTGACCGTAAGAGTTGGAGATGACCAGAGTCGCACCGTTTTCAACGAGGTCGACAGCGGCATCGTAACAAGCCTGTGTTTCAGGAACGACATACTTCCAAAGGATCGTGTCATCGGAGATTCCCAGACCCTTAGCGGCATCTTTGATACCTTCCATATGTGCATAAGTATAGCCTTCGTTTTCATCACCGACTAAGATGATACCGATCTTTGCATCAGAAGCGGTTTCTTCAGCCGGAGTTTCTTCTGCCGGAGTTTCTTCTTTGTTTGAAGAACAGCCGACCAGTGAGAAGACCATCAGCATTGCGAGTAAGACTGCTAATAATTTTTTCATTTCTTTTTCTCCCTTTCTTTCCATGAAAAATATGAAAGCTATCTTCTTCGTCATTTTTCAAATAAGAAAAACGACTCTTCCTGAAGAAGACCTTTCGAGAGATCGATTGAAGATCCCCCCTTGTAATCCTATCGTCTGCAGATAGAATGTCCAAAGGGCAATTCTATCATAGTCCCGGTATTTACGGCACCGAGGTAGAGACTCCTTCACCACATCTGAAGGATTATACGATATTTTTACGTCTCTAATTTAACATAAAAAACTCGTTTTACAAGTCTTCAAAGTGAACTTTTTTGTAAAACCGTGATTGTAAGCGTTTTACTTTATTTTGATTCGAAACCGGAAATATTTCCCAACGAAAAAACGACACCGGATAGGATGCCGTCTGCTGATTTATCTTTCTTTTTCTTGTGCTTACCAGTATTCCGCACCGAAAGAAGATTCATGTTCTTCCAACGGGATCAGTTCGCTTTCCGTCCTGTCGATCTTGATGAAACGGCTGTTTGCGATCAGATCGATGGCAGAAGCGATCTCTTCTTCGCTGCCCTGTATCTCCATGGTGACCGAACCGTCGTTCTCGTTTTTCACCCATCCGGTCAGACCCAGAGACTCGGCAGCCATCATTGCTTGAAAACGGAAACCGACGCCCTGTACCGTACCATAGAAACGAAAATGTCTTCGAACTTTCTGATCCATATCCTTATCTTCTTCCATCTTTCCCGACGCTTCGTTATTCAGGAAAGCCTTCATCTTCTCCAGCTGTTTCAAGGCTGTCTTTCTGCCGATGTCGTAGACCCGCTGCAGCTCTTCGGGATCCTTGGTGGTCCTGCCGATATGCAACGCCTCCGGCGGACGGATCACGAAGACCTGTCCCTTGGCTTCCTTCTTTTCGATATCGGCAACTTCATGATTGTACATCACATGACGCTTTTCCATCGCATCCACCATGAGCGGATAATCCTTCAAGACGATGCGGATGAGCGGAAGCAGCTTGTTCTTTGACTTCTTATATCCCTTGGGCTGGGTGAGGATGACGACATTCCTGTCATAGCCTTTTTCTTCCATGAACTTCAAAGGGATCGAATCCGCGATGCCTCCGTCGAGCAGTTCGTCGTTTCCGATCTTTACGATCTTTGAAACGATCGGCATCGAAGCGGAAGCCCGCATCCATTGCGTATCTTCCCTGCCGCCATCTTCACATTTATGAAACAGACACTTGCCCGTTTTGACATCGGTCGCTCCGACATAGAATTCCATCGGATCCTGCGCAAAGGTCTTCGTATCAAAGACATCGAGCTCGCCCGGCAATTCCTCATAACAGAACTTCGCATCGTAGAGATCCCCCGTCTTCAGCAAAGAAACGATCGATCCGTAACGCTTGTCCTTACAGTAAGTCTTATTGTATCGCAAAGGCCTGCCGATCTGTTTTGACTTGTAGTTGCAGCCAAAGACGGCGCCGGCAGAGATGCCGACCGCACCGTCAAACGTGATCGAGTTTTCCATGAAGACATCGATGACCCCACAGGTGAACATCCCGCGCATCGCACCGCCTTCCATGACCAGTCCTTTTTTCATACGTCTATTCTAACACCGTAATGAAGTCTTATGATCCCGCTTGATCCTTATTCCGTTTCCTGAAATTTCAGATGGATGATCCTATCTTCAGAGATCGAGGCATTTTCCTCAATACGGACATCCTTTTCATCGTAACAGCCCTCCAGAACTTCAGTTTCCGGGATCTGTTTTTCGATCTCGTCATATAAGAAGGAACCGTATGCCATCTTCACTGTCTTTTCCTTCTTATCCGGATAGACGATGGTGATCTTCGCCAGGATCTTTCCGATCTCATCGAGATTCGCATCGATCCATTTCCTTCGTCCCGTGATCCATTCTTTCAGATCCTCACAGATCTCTTCCTGATCGGAAAGTCCATCCGTTTCATTCCTCTCATAGAAATCTTTCCAGCGTTCCTGATCCTTCGTGAAAGAGACTTCGTTCTCCTTCTTCCATCTGTCCAATATGCCGCCATCCTTACATACATCTTCCAGGATCTTATCGAGCAGCTTCCATCTTTCTCTCAGGAGCTCTTCAAATTCCTTCTTATCCCTTAACTCATTCATCCAGTCATGTTTGATATGATTGAAATACGCCGTATCGCTGTCCCCGAAACCGGCATCCCCATACGCTCTGTCAAAATCCCACAGAGGACCCAGATACAGCTTTCCTTCGCTGCCGTCGGACTCAAAGCGCTTTTTATAGCAGTAGGTGGAAGGTGTTTTGAAACCGTCAGAGTTTTCGCTGAATTCCTGGATGAGCCAGTAATCGGCTGCCGAAACGGTGTCCAGCAGATCGCTGTAATGATCATCACTTTCTTCGAATATCGCATCTTCCAGGCGCTGTATATAGTTCCTTATATACTCTTTCTGCTCCACGGTACCGGCATCCTCATGTCCGTTTACAAACGTCGGGGTTTCGTTATAGAAAGAGACACCTCGCGAAGTCACAAAGATGTTTTCTTCTTCCTCTTCCGCCCAGGGACTGAAGGCAAGAAGATAGCCGCCATAGATCTCCGGAACCTTCGTCTCATCTTCAAGGACATCGAGATCGATCCTGCCTTCCCCGATCCTCACCTGTTCACAAAGCAGATAATTGCCTAGGTAATCCTCATCAACGTACAGATCGACGTTCACTCCGTCACAGACGAATTCCATCCCCATCTTCTCACCGATATAAGATGTCAGACGGTTTTTGAAGAAACTGCGGTCGTAGGCATTTGCCAGAAGGACATAGTGTCTGTTGGATCCGGAATGCAGAAGATCCTGTTTCTTTTCGAATTTGATCTTATACGGTTTCTTATCCGCCAGCCAGGTCGAATTGCCCCGGCCGCGCATATATTCCAGTTTCAGATCCTTAACGCTCTGTAAGTCCTCATATCCTTCCGGCACATCCATATCAAAAGTCCCGCTGACTTCATAGGAATGATCCTCGCTGGCATTGATCTTTGAAAGCCCGTCTTTCTCATCCAGGCGGATATGGATTTCCGGTATCCCGCTTTCTTCCGGCTCTTCTTCGATCACTGCTTCCTGTGGTTTTTCTTCTTTTGCTGTCTCTTCCTTTTTTTCACAGGCACATAAAGAAAACAAGGCGATCAGAATAAATATGAATATGTATGATCTTCTTCTCATAAGTTCTTCCTTTCCTTTATTGTACAAAAAAAGCCCTCATCGATGGATGAGAGCTTATGTAAAATGCGGATCGTTATTTTATCTTGCCTTATAGACGAAAGCTCTGTCGTGACCGGAATGCAGTGCATCATAGATCTGACCCGGACGATCGCTGTCGCCTACTAAGATCAGATCATCGCCATAAGCCTTGCGGAACTCTTCATATTCCGGACGGACACTTCTGACACCCATCGCCAGGATGACGGTATCTGCCGGGATCTTGGATTCTTCGTTGGTATGGGTATCCTTGACAGTCACCGAACCTTCTTTGATCGCCATCAGCGCCTTTCCTTTGGCGATCGAACCGCCGGCTTTCATGATCTCCTGTGCCAGATGCATGACGATTGACGGATAGAGATTGCCGCCGACCTTGTCGAGCATTTCGACGACTGTGACCTTGTGGTCTTTGCCTAAGGTCTCCGCTGTTTCCAAGCCCGTGACACCGCCGCCGACAACGACGATGTTCTCGCCCTTGACTTCTGCCTTGCCCGCCAGGACATCTTCCGCAGTGACCGCCCTATCGATGCCTTCCAGCAACGGTCTTACCGCTTTGCCGCCGCAAGCCATGAAGACAGCTTCCGCGTGGATCTTTTCCACTTCTTCCAGAGTGCCCGGCGTATTGAGTCTTACTTCAACACCGGCATCCCTGAGCTGTTCTTCCATCGTTTCGATGAATTCATTGATCATGCCCTTATTTGGCGGAATGGCAGCCAGCAGTGCCGTACCGCCGAGCTTTTCGCCCGCTTCAAACAAGACAGTATGGAACTTTCTCTTGGCCAAAGTCAGAGCTGCTTCCATGCCGGCCGGACCGCCGCCGATGACGGCAACTGTTTTTCCTTCGCCATTCTTCAATAACTTATCATCGCCCCATTCAAACTCTCTGCCTAAGACCGGGTTGAGGGTACAGCCAAGAGGCAGACCGTCGTTCAGGATACGGAAGCACTCCATACAGCCGATACACTTGCGGATCGACTTCTCCTTGCCGGCCCTTGCCTTGCATACGAAGTCCGGATCGGCGAGATGGCCTCTGGCGATACCGACGAAATCGAAGTCGCCATCCTCAAGTAACTGCTCGGCAAATTCCGGATGTTTGATATTGGTGACCGCGATGACCGGGATATTGACGGCCTTCTTTATATTGGCACCTAGGTGTCTCTTCCAGCCTTCGGCGAAGTAGTTCGGTTCGATGATCGTCGCACCGGAATCATAAGTACCGCAGCTGACGTTCAGACAGCTGATGCCCAAAGCTTCCAGATATTTTGCCTGGGCAATACCGTCTTCTTCCGTGATGCCGTCATCGAGATAATCGTTGCCGTTCATACGGACGGAGATCGGGAACTTCGGACCGCAGTACGCCTTGATGCCCATGATGATCTCGGTGATGAAACGCATCCTTCCTTCAAAACTTCCGCCATACTTATCCGTCCTCTTATTGGTATGCGGGGACAGGAATTGTGATACCAGGTAACCGTGTGCTGCATGGATCTCCACACCATCCACGCCGGCCTTCTGGGCGATGACGGCACCGGTAACGAACTTCTTGACCATTGCCTCGACTTCTTCCGTCGTCAGGGCTCTTGGCTGTTCGCCGATGACCTTGCAGGTGACATCGGAAGCCGATACCGGCTGTTTGCCGCCGATCAGCCTGCTAGGTGTCTGATTGCCCGGGTGATGCAGCTGAACGAAGATCTTCGTTCCGTAGGCATGAACTGCCTCGACCAGGTGGGAAAGCTGGGCGATCATGTGGGTGTTGGTGACGCTTAACTGGTTCGGCGTACCCACACCTGTCTCGTCATCGACTCTGGTGATCTCGGTAATGATCAGTCCGACGCCGCCTCTTGCACGGTCGGCATAGTACTTGATCATCCTTGCGCCGGCTTCACCGGTCGATTCCGCAAAAGAACAGCCCATTGCCGGCATGACGACACGGTTCTTGATCTCAAGATTTCCGATCTTCCCCGGCTCAAAAAGTTTTTCGTAAGCCATAGAATTCTCCTTCTTATTATGATGATAAAAAATATACCTACTATTATTATAAAAACCTGTGATTTCTTTCACAATCACTTTGCTCAAAAAGAAGGCGTTCCGTCAGGAAACGCCTTCTTGATCGCAGTATGTCACATCAAGGTGTGATGTGGATCGTATATTTCGGAGTCGAAGCTCCGCCCGGGAAATCCTCATCCTCAAAGTAGAACCACACCTGCACATCTTTGGTCGAAGATACGCTGTTTTTATCAGCAATGAATCTTCCTTTGTTGTCAAAACTGAGAAGTGACGGATCGCTCACATTGATCTCGGCGGCCAGCCGCAGATCCTGCGTCTCGCTCTTCCAGTCTTCGCATTTGAGCTTGTAGACCTGGAAGTAGATGATATCGCCGCTTCCGCCTTTCAGTGATTGGCCATCTTTCATGTCCGTCATCAGCATCGATCCTTCCACACAGACATCGACGCTTGCCGAAACGCCGCTGGCAGCTGTGATCGTCGCCTTTGCCACTCCCGGAGTCTTCGGGAAGATCCGATCCTTTTCGTCAAAGACGAAGACCGACGGATCGCTCGACGAGTATGTCACGCTCTTATCGGCTGCCGTCTCCGGAAGCAGGCTGAATTCGATCGGTTCTCTGCCTCCCAGAGGGATCTTGATCTTGTCATTCTTTAAGACGATCTGTGAGACACCCTTTTTACGTACCTCGTATCCCACCGTCAGTTTCTGATCGCCGCACGTCACATCGATCGTCGTCTTGCCCGGCGCGACGGCAGTGGCTTTTCCGTTTTCGTCGATCGTGACGACAGAAGTATCGTTCGACTTGAAAGTCATCGTATCGGTCGTATCCGCCGGTACAGGCCGGATCTCCAGATCCCAGTCCTTCGTGTTTTCATAGGACCAGTAGTTGTGATACAGGGAAGTGATCTTGGTACAAGGGATCGTCTTCTTCTCCGGCTCCGGTGCAGGTTCAGGAGTGATCGTGTTTTCTTCCTTATTCTGCTCTTCGGCAGGCGCTGTCGATCCTTTGACTTCCGTTGTTGAGAAGCTGTCCTCAGTCTTTGATCCCTTCAGAGCGGTACGGAGTATGAGCGTATCGCTGTCTGTTGCCTCCAGCAGTATCGTCTGTGAGTCACCTGTCTTCAAGGTCAGAACATTCTCGTTCAGTGTCCACTGACCGGTATATTCCTCATAGCCGTCTTTGTAAGAATCGGAAAGGACGAAAGAACCGTCTTTTCCAAGCCAGAGACTGGAATGATCCTCGTGACCGTATCTGTCCTGAGTATTGTAAAACGTCTTTCCCGAAAGATCATACAGGACCGCAGTATCTTCTTCCTTATTTTTTGTACAGGCACTTAAGCATAACAAAAACAGTAAAAACAATAAAATACAGGACCTTTTGTTCCGCATAGAACCTCCTTTTCTGAAACGCAAAAACAAGTCGTTGATCTATATGAATGAAACGTGTCTTCTTATCTTTATTATATCGGAGAAAAATAACTCAAAACAGAAACAAAACGGTCCTGAATGTATGACAGTATAAAAAAGACCATCGGTACGATGATCTTGCGTTCTTCTTTATACTTTCTGCCAGGGGAAATTATGTGACTTGGACAGTTCCGCCAGCAGCTTCGCCTGATTCTTCGTGATACGGTACTTTCTTCCGTTGTATGTGACCAGATCGACGTTCTTGAACAGGCCGCTGATACTGTAACCCTTGATCGTCTTGCGATCGATCAGCTCACCGCCCAATACGATCTTGTTGCGGTTGATATAGACATAACGATTTTTCGGGTCTTTGATATCCAAAGCCAGGATGAATATCAGAAAAGCTGCCATGATGATCGTCAGGATGTTGGTGGTCTGATCATAGTCTCCGGTGACGGCCGTCAGTATCAGGACCGCGACCATCAGAACGATCGCCACGGAATGTTTCAGCACCCACTTGGGATCGGAGTCATATTTCTCATAATCCGCATAGTCTTCTTCGCTGTCAGTCTTATTGCCCATCAGGGTAAATACAGCTGCCAACCCTAACGAAACGATCACGATGATGTATACCATAATTCATCCTCTTTCCAAACGACTTAAAAGTCTACATCCATGATATCACGGGCGGTCTTTTTAACGAAAAAGAATATCTTGAGACCTGTGTCTATGCTTCACGGAAGATGGTGTCAAAGAAAACAGTGCGCAGCTCTCCGATATTATGTAAAAAGACGCCGAAGCGTCTTTTGATCTTTTATCTTAAGTACTCTCTGTTCTTGATGTCTTTTTCAACTCTTAAGAAGGCCTTGAAGACGACCATGATCTCCATACGCCCTAAGAACATGCCGATGATCGCCGTCCATAAGACGAGCTTCGGCGCATAGTAGTTGGTGATGCCAAGAGATAATCCGACGGTCGAGATCGCGGAAGAGAACTCATACATCGAATCCTGCAGAGAATAGCCATACATCGTGAAGATCAAAGATCCGATAAAGAACAATACGATGTAGAACAGGATATAGCTCGATGTCGAACGCACTTCCTCATCCGACAGGTCATAGCGCTCGCCGACCCTGTAGATGTGATGGGTCGTGATGACATTGGGATTGAGTATCGATTCCTTGATCGAATAATAGATGCCCTTCAAAACGACGATAACGCGATACTGTTTGATACCGCCGCCGGTCGATTCCTGATCGCCGCCCACCAGCATCATCAGCACCATGATCGTGATGAAACCCGGCGGAAGCAGGCTCATATCACCGACCGAGACAAAGCCGGTCGTCGTGATGCAGGTGACGAATTGGAATAACGATACCCTTAAACTCTCCCAGAAGCTTGCCGTATAACCGGATTGCAAGAGGTTGTATGTCATCATGGTGACGAAGATCAAAGCCAATACCCCAAAGAACTTCGTCTCGCAATGGTTGAAATATTTCTTGAACTTCCCTGAGAAGAACGACAGGTGAAGCATGAAGTTGGTCTGACCCAGGATCATCAGTACGATCGTGACCAGTTCGACCGCGACCGAATGGTAACCGTAGATCGATTCGCCGATGACCGAGAAACCACCGGTGGAAAGTGCAGCGATCGATGTGTTGATCGCATCGAATACCGGCATTCCGCATAAGATATAGGCCAGTGTACCGATGACGATGTAAGCCGAATAAAACGACAGGATCAGTCTGGCTGACTTGGCGAGGTTAGGCATCAGACGGTCATTGTGGCCTTCCGCATTGTACAGGTTGAGACCGTACTTATCGGAGAAGGCCGATGTGATGATCAATACGAAGCCGACACCGCCGACAAACAGCGTGATCGAACGGAACATCAGAAAGATCTTCGGTGTATGATCGACATCCACGACCGAAAGACCGGTCGTCGAATAGCCTGAAGTCATCTCAAAGGCAGCCTGGGTGAAATTATAGTCGCCCTTCAGCATCCACGGAATACAGGAGATCGTGATGGCAGACAGCCAGATCAATACCAGCAGAAGCGAATCGTAGTGCTTATCGAGACGTATGATCTTGGTATCCCTGAGCTTATAGCGCATGACCAGTCCGAAAAGGATGGTCGCGATGCCCGGGATCAGGAAACAATAGGCGTAGGAGATATCCTGCGGATAAAACGGCAGTACCAGTAACGGAAGCAGCTGGATACCGCCGATCATCATCAAGAACATTCCCAGATAGAAAAAGACGAGACGATAGTAATCCTTCTTCATTACTTTTTCCTCGAGAATACGGACATGACTTTTTCTTTGTTTTCGACTGTCGTAACGATCAGCACCTTGTCTTTTGCCTCGATAACGGTGTGGCCATTCGGGATCAGGGTCTTGCCTTCTCTGGTGATCGAAGCGATCGAACCCAGATCGGAGATGTTGATCTCACGCAGATTCTTGCCTACGACAGCGAGGTCATCGGCAACCCGGATCTCCGCGATGAAGATCTTCTCGTCTTCCAGAGAAAGAGAGTTGACCATATTCTCAACAGTCGTCAGGTTTCTGACCTGTTCACCTAAAAGGTAAGTCGCGGAAACCGCCATATCGATACCCAGTTCTTTGAAGATCTGAACGTTCTTCGGGTTGATGACCATCGCGATACACCGCTTTGCCCCTAATAACATCTTGGCCGTCTTGCAGGCAACATAGTTCTTGTAGTCATCTTCCGACAGAGCCACGAAGATGTCACAGTTTTCCGCACCGGCTTCTCTTAAGTCGGAAGCTCTCGTGCATTTGCCCTTCATGACCGGGATATCATTGGAAGAAGAAAGATAACGGCAGACGTCTTCATCTTCATTGATGACGACTAAGTCGTTGATCTTCGTATTAAATAAGGAAATGATATAATCGGCCTCATGGAAGCCGTCAGCGATCACGATCTTCATTCATCCACCTCTTTCTCTCTGGCTTTTTCGAAATCTTCCAAAGAAAGATCGAACGGACAGATGCATTTGACTCTCTCATCGACCAAAGCACGCTTGCGGGAGTCCTTCAGACGGCAATAGACCTGCGGAACATGATAGATGTTCGTGCTAAGGTCCGCTAAAAAGATATTCGTATTGTCATCATCCGTGACGGCGATGACGCGGTTGGCTGTCTTGATGCCGTTCTTTTCTAACAGTGCGCGGTCTGTCGCATCGCCCACTTCCACGAAACCTGAGAAATCACCGAGCCTGCCGATCTTTTCTTTGTTGCGGTCGACAACGACGATGTTGGAGATCTTGTTCATCGATCTGGCGATCGTACCGCCCAGTCTTCCGGCGCCGATGATGATCGTGTTGTTGTTTTTCATATCACACCTCTTGTTTCTGTTTTGCCTTAATTTTTAAGGCCGAAACAGTCTACAAATCAATATTATAGATTCACTTCTTCAAATATTCCACTTTTTATTTATCAGAGAATATGAAAAAAGCCCTCCCGTTACGGGAGGACCTGATCTTACAAGATTATTTGTAATACCTCATGTTTTCGAAGTATTTGTTGACGATACCGTTGAATTCTTCCCAGAGTTCATTTTCATGTTCTCTGCCGGCGTTGCCAACTTCTTTCCACTTCGCTCTGAGCTCTTTGATGGAGCTTACTTCATCATCGGTGAATTCGGATCTTGCCAGATAGAGCTTAGCCTGAGCGATGATCTCTTTCTTAGCTTCTACTCTCTTGGCATAGGTCTCTTTCATTTCATCATAGTAGGCATCTCTTCTTTCAAAGAAAGCTTTTCTCTCTGCTAAGAACTGCTGCCAGAGATCATCATCATCTCTGCGGCCTGCACTGCCGACTTTTTTCCATTCTTCCATCAGCTCATTGGATCTGTTACCGGCTTCCTTGATGTTTTCGATTCCGGCAACTTCCTTTGCCTTGGCGATCAAGTCTTCCTTGAGAGCCTTGTTGGCTGCGAAAGTTTCTTTCAGATTTGCGAAATATTCGTTCTTCTTCTCGAAGAATTCACTTCTGACGGCGCTGAATTCATTCCAAAGCTCGTCATCTTTTTCTTTATTGATACGACCGGCATGTTTCCAGTCTTCAAGCAGCTGTTTCATCTGCTCAGTACCCTTTTTAAAGTTGTTCTTTGCGAGGATCTCTTTTGCCTGCGCGATGATCTGGTTCTTTCTGTCTTCCGTGTTGATGTAGACATCACCGGCTTTTTCAGAAAGCTCGTCCATCATCTTGTTGAATTTTTCGGACAATTCCTGGTCGGAGAAAGATTCTTCTTCTTCTCTGACACGAGGCCACCTTCTCTTGAGGTCTTTTGCCCTGAGGAATGCGCTCGCTGCGTCCTCTTCGCCAAGAAGTTCTTCCATCTTAGCGATCAGTTGTTCTCTAATATCGTTTTTTTCCATGTACTATGCCACCTACCTACTTTATCTATTCTAACATTTTTCATATCAAAAATTAAATCCTAAAAGTCATTCCAGCCGTTTTTCGCGTCCTTTTTTCCCTATTTTGCCTCTCTGACTCGCAAAAGCTCCAGTTTTTCCTCCAGGAAACGGCCGAATTCCTTCGCCGGTACCGGCTTGGAAAAGTAATATCCCTGCACGATATCGCAGCCCATTTCCTTCAGATGATCCATCTGCAGCTGATCTTCCACGCCTTCCGCAACACTTAAAACATGGAGGTATCTGGCGATCTGTAAGATGATCCCGATCATCCCGGTATCCTTCTTCTCTCTGAAGGCATCCCTGATGAAACACATGTCGATCTTTAACGCATCGATCGGAAGTCTCGTCACCATCGAAAGGGAAGAATAGCCTGTCCCGAAATCATCCATCTCGATCATAAAACCCAGATCGCGCAATTCATCGACCCGCCTGACGATCTTCTCCGGATCTTCCATGTAGGCCGATTCGGTGATCTCCAGCATCAGTTCGTCATAACTGATCTTCGCTTCTTCGATGATTTCTTTCAGATAATCGGTCATGCCGTCTTTAAGAAGATCCTTGCGGGATACATTGACCGAGATCGGAACGGCGATCTTCATCTCCTTCTTCCACTCGGTGATCTGATATGCGGCCTTCTTCCAGACATAGGCATCAAGCTTGCTGATCAGATCATGATCTTCCAACAAAGGAATGAAGATGCCCGGTGACACCATGCCCAGCCGCGAATGCTTCCAGCGGACGAGCGCCTCTGCAGAAGTCAGGATCGGCTTTTCTTCTTTGATGTTGAATTTGGGCTGATAATAAACTTCAAATTCCCCATTGGCCAAAGCCGCATCAAAATCCTTCAAGAGCCGATCGGCAAAGCGTTTCTCACCCTTATCTTTTTCATAGGATGATACGGCTTCCTTCACATACTGGCCATCCGCCTTCAGTAATGCCCGCTTGACCTTAGCCAGCAAAACACCTTTGGAAACTAACGGCAGCAGTATCATGTCATCCGCCCCGAGATAGTGATACCTTTCTTCCATGCGGGCATCATCGCTTAGAAGCAATACCGGAAGACCCGAAAGACTGTGATCTTCCTTTATCTGATTCAGGATCCTTTTGCCTTCTGTCCTACGCAGATCGAGTATGAGGACATCACATTTTTCCTTTTTCAATGTCTGAAGAAGCGTATCGGAAAAGATAAAAAAGACCTCGTAATCAGCGGCGAGGATCTCTTCCAGTTGATGAAATACTTCTTCTTTTTCCCTTCCGGCCAATACGACTTTCCTTCTTGCCGGCTGGAATGAATGATCATGATCGAAAGACAATTTTAAAGACCTGTTACCTGTATTATATCGTCTTTCTTTCAAAAAAGGTGCAGCTGATCTTCGATGAAAGACTTTCCTTTATGCACGGATATCACATCATCCTCTTGAATATTTCCGATCAGCAGAGGACTCTTTCGATCATGTTTTTTCATGTTTTCAATGACCAGTTTCTTGTCAAAATTGGCATAGCAGTACTTGCAGAAATGCATGCAGGAATTGTATGCCCCGATATCATTTCCCAGAAGACAGTTGCAGCCCTGCCTTGTCTCGATATTCGGTTTCACATCGAGCTTTTCGCCGATCGCCTTTTCCAATATTTCCTTGCTCAGGCAGCCGGAGGCATCTGCCCCGTATCTTTCCAATTCCTTGTCTTCATGACAGAGGCGTATGACCATGCCGTACTTCTTGCCGATCTTTACGAATCCCTCCGTGAGCTTGCACTGGTCTTCAAAAGACACTTCTCTGACCTCAGGAAAATTGCGCTTGGTCTTTTCATAGAGATCGATGAACGAGATGATGCAGGCGTTGCAGTAACCTTTCATATACGCAGCCATCTTTTCAAAGATCAGCAGATGATAATCCAAAGTATAGCGTTCGTTCAAAAAGATCGGATCGTAGCGCCAGACGATATTATCGATCCCGACTTTCTTTGACAGTCCGATGAAAGAATCCATGACATCCTTCTTATACGGAACGTTTTCTTCGATCTCCTTGCCATACGGGGTGATCGTCACGTTCCAGTACATGTGGTAATCCTTCAATTCTTCGATATGCTCGAGCATCTTGGAAGGATCCTTGGTACAGAAGACGATGCAGTCGATGGTCTTCGGATCCAGGTCATAGCGGATGACCCTTTTCGGATCAAAAGGATTTCTGGCCATCACAAAACCCTGGCGCATGCGTTCCATGAACCATTCGGAATAAAATGCGGGGATGTCCGTTCTTGATCCGGTGTTGAGTATCATAAGTCAATTATATAAAAGAAAAGCAGAAGTGTCTCACTTCTGCCTGAGCAGATATCTGTCGGTCCCGCCTTTCATCGCCTCTTCAAAAGCTTCATCCGTCTCATTTCTTTTTCATCGAGAAAATCGCGATGAGCGTTCCGAGCAGGGAAACGGCGAAGCTGATCCACAGGGTCTCCGATACCGACAGGACATCATAGAGCCGTCCGGCAAAGACGGAGGAAAGGACGGAACCCAGAGTCGTCATCGTATAGGCCAGACTCTGTGCCTTGCCGGCATCCTGGTGGCCGATCTTCATTTCGACATACGGAACGATGGCTGCCGAATACAAGGCGAAGGAAGGTCCCTGAAAAAGGAAGGAGGCATAAAGCCCGGTCAGGCTTCCTGCCATAGCGAAACACAGTTCCTTGATGCTGAAAAAGATGAAGGAAGCAGCCAGTACCTTTTTCTGGTCCATTTTTCCAAACAGCTTCGTATAGAAGAACATGAACGGCAGTTCCATCACCGCCATGAAAGAATTCAGGAAACCGGAAGTCTTGGTGTCACCGCCGACATTTCGTACGACATTGATCAGAAAACCGGTGATGTTGTTGTGTGAGAAAAACAGGAGCGCCGTCCCCGTCAGCATGATGAAAAACATCTTATTTTCTCTGATGAAGGAAGACATCGGGACGCTTTCCTTTTCGGATGCTTCAAAACGTATCTCCGGCATGCGTTTCTTCGTGATCAGATAAGCGATCGTTTCATAGACCGTCAAAACAAGGCCGCATGCCGGTACCGTCATGACCGATGTCTTTTCGATCAGTACACCAAGCACTGCCGAAACGATGACAAAAGATAACGATCCCAATCCTCTGGCCAGAGAATAATCCGTCTTAAGACCGGCATAAGAGATGTCCGAATAGATCTTCAGTATCAATGTGTTGGTCGAAACGCAGAAGGCCATATATAAGACATAGAAAATAAAGCTCAGTGTCTGATTTTTTGATACCAGCAGCAGTCCGATACAGGCCGCTGCCTGTAATACCAGAAGATATGGCATCAGTCTGAGCGGTGCCCAGTTCTCTTTCCTGTCCATCTTATCGGCAAGATAGGGACCGAATAACATCCCGGCGAGATTGCCTAAGGCACTTAATATGCCCAGCTTCGTATTGGAAAAACCGATACCCTGCAGGTAGATGACCGCAAAACACACGCAGACGCAAAACTGCATCCAGTAGGAGGACTGCAACAATATATAAGGAAGGGTCATGTCTTTCTTTGTCATAGTCTTATTGTAAAACAAGTGATCTTCATTTGAAAAAAGACAGGCCTTCTTTTCAGAAGACCTGCCTGTTCGTTATTCTTTTGTCCACCTGGCGAACTCTTCGTCAGTCGCCAGGACTTTGTGCGTCTCACTCAAGATGTGCTCATGGCCTGCCGTATAGTCAACACCCATCTCATCCTTGTTGTAGGTCACAGCGATACGCTTTTTCTCTACGATAGGATTTGGATGCGGTATGGCTGAAAGCAAGGACTTGGTATACGGATGGATCGGATTTTCGAAGATCTCATCGGTCGTTCCGGTCTCCACGATGTGTCCCAGATGCATGACCCCGATACGATCGGAGATGTACTTGACCATCGAAAGATCGTGAGCGATGAAAAGATACGTCGTTCCAAGTTCATCCTGCAGGTCCTTCATCAGGTTGACGACCTGCGCCTGAATGGAAACGTCCAGTGCCGAGATACATTCATCGGCAATGACGAGTTTCGGATTCATGACTAAGGCTCTGGCGATACCGACACGCTGTCTCTGACCGCCGGAGAACTGATGCGGGAATCTTGTCGCCTGTTCTCTGGAAAGACCGACCTTGTCCAAGATCGTGTTGACCTTTTCGTCGATCTCCGCCTGGTCCTTGCACAGATGGTGGATCTCCAGACCTTCGGCAATGATCTGTTTGACCTTCTTACGAGGGTTCAGACAGGCCATCGGGTCCTGGAAGATCATGGCCATATTGGTACGCAGGTAAGCGGCATCTTCCTTGTTCAGCTTGCCGGAGATGTCATGACCGTCGAAGATGATCTTGCCATCGGTCGGATCATAGAGCCGGATGATGGCTCTTCCGGTCGTGGATTTTCCCGAACCGGACTCGCCGACCAGACCATAGGTCTCGCCTTCATAGATGTCGAAGCTGATGCCGTCAACGGCTTTGGTGACCTGTTTGCGGCTGATGCGGAAATGCTGCTTCAGATTTTCCACATGAAGCAATGGTTTTCTGATCTCAGTCATTGATACCGGCCTCCTTCTTCATCTTTGCGATCCTGACTTTCAGCTCTTCAGGCAGCTCGACTTTCGGGGCATGCGGATCGCACAGCCAGGATGCGACTCTGTGCTGGCCTCCGACGTCGAACATCGGCGGTTCTTCACGGTAGTCGATCTTCAATGCATAAGGGTTCCTTGGCGCAAAGGCATCACCGACCACCTCTTCCATGAGGTTCGGCGGAGAGCCCGGGATGGCAAAGAGCCTGTCGGAATCGGTATCGATGTCCGGCATTGAGGATAATAAGCCCCAGGTGTACGGATGACGCGGATCGTAGAAGACTTCGTTGATGTTGCCTTTTTCGACGATCCTGCCTGCGTACATGACAGCGACATAATCCGCGACTTTGGCGACGACGCCCAGGTCGTGGGTGATATAGATAACGGAAATATTCTTCTTGACCTGGATCTCCTTGATCTTTTCAAGGATCTTGGCCTGGATGGTCACATCGAGTGCCGTTGTCGGCTCATCACAGATCAGTATATCCGGGTCACAGGCCAGAGCGATCGCAATGACGACTCTCTGACGCATGCCGCCGGAAAGTTCGTGCGGATACTGTTTGAATGTTTTTTCAGGTTCGGTGATACCGACTTCGTTCAGCAGTTCCAACGCCTTGGCAGCTGCTTCTTTGCGGTCGGCATAACCGTGTTCGATCATCGGTTCCATGATCTGCTTGCCGATCTGCATCGTCGGATCCAGAGAAGTCATCGGATCCTGGAAGACCATGGCGATGTGCTTGCCGCAAAGCTGGTAACGGATGTCTTTCTGGGACATCTTTGCCAGATCGAATTCTCTGGTGTTGCCGTCTTTATCGATACAGCGGTAAAGGATCGAACCGGAGTCGATGCTGCCATTGGAATCCAGGATGCCCATCATCGTCTTGACGGTGACGGATTTGCCTGAGCCCGATTCGCCGACGATCGCGACCGTCTCACCCTGGAAGAGGTCGAGACGCACGCCGCGGATGGCACGTACGACACCGAAGTTGGTCTTGAAAGATATGTTCAGATCTCGGATCGAAAGGACTCTTTCGTTTTTATCTCTTTTGAATTTTGCCATACTGTCACCTACTTATTTAACATCTTCGGATCAAAGGCATCTCTTAAGCCGTCCGCGAACAGGTTGAAACAAAGCATCAGGACACCCAGTACGACGACCGGGATGATCAGGATATGCGGGAAGGTCGTCATCGACTTATAGCCATCGGAGACAAGTGAGCCTAAGGAAGCCAGAGGTGCCGGAACACCCAGACCTAAGAAGGACAGATAAGCCTCCAAGAAGATGGCGGAAGGAATGGAGAACATCGAAGTGATGATGACCTGACCGAAGATATTCGGAAGGACTTCCGAAAAGATCAGTCGGAATTTGGAAGCACCCAGGGTCGTGGAAGCCAGGATGTATTCCTGTTCCTTGACCTTGAGGACCTGTGCCCTGGCGATTCGCTCCATGCCGATCCAGCCTGTTAAGACAAGCGAGAAGATGATGGAGGAGATACCGGGCTTGAGCACGAGACCTAGCAGGGTGACGACGACTAACGTCGGGATACCGTTCAGGATCTCGGCAAAACGCTGCATGTAGATATCGACTCTGCCGCCGATGAATCCGGAGACCAGACCATAGACCATGCCGATGAAGATATCGACTAAGACCGCCGCAAAGGCGATGACCAGAGAGACCTGCGTGCCGGACCAGACACGGGTAAAGATATCTCTTCCCTGCGTATCGGTACCGAACCAGTAATAGACATCACTGGCGCCTTTTGCCGCATACTGGTCAGCTCCCTTGTAGTAGCCGTTGGCGATACCAAGCTTTTCCAAACCCGGGATACGCGGTACCAGATATTCATGGCCGTGGTTGATCGACTTGTAGGTATGTTCGTTCAATGACGGACCGATCAGGGCAAACAGTATGATGATGCAGATGATGACTGCACCGATCAGAGCGCCTTTGTTTTTGGAGAAGTTGCCCCAGACATCCTTCCAGTAGGAAGTGGATTTGTAGTTCTTATCTAAAAGCTTTGCGCCTTCTTCATGAGCGAATTCAAAATCGTCATCATGGAATTCATGGTTTTTCAATTCACTCATCTTAACCCTCCTTGGAGACCCTGATACGCGGGTCGATGACGCCGTAGAGGATATCTACGACAAGCATCACGACGATGTACATGACCGAATAGATGAACGAGCAGGCCAGTGTGACGTTGTAGTCGTTCTGCTGGATGCCGGAGATCATCAGAAGTCCGATGCCCGGGATACCGAAGATCCTCTCGATGACCGAAGAACCGGTCAGAAGGTTGACTAATAACGGTCCGGTAACGGTGATGATCGGGATCAGAGTATTACGCAAGGCATGACGGATGATCATGCGGTACTGCTTGACGCCCTTGGACTGCACCAGAAGGATGTAGTCGGAGTTCAGGACATCGATCATTTCCGATCTTGTGAATCTTGCCACGTTGGCCGTCGGCGACACCGACAGCGCCAGAGCCGGCAGGATCAGAGATTTGAACGGTGCCGTCTGATTGTATAAGATCGGCAGTAATTTGAGCTTGTAAGCTACATAGTAACAAAGAAGCAGCGCACAGACATAGGAAGGTACGCTGACGCCGATGACCGAGATCACCGAGCACAGGTTGTCGATCCAGCTGTTATGATTGAGTGCTGCAACGATACCTAAGATCAGTCCCATGATCGTACCGAAGATCATGGCCATGGCACCGACTGCCAGTGAGATGCCTAAACGGCCTTTGATCATCTCGGAGATCGGGAAGTTCTTGTTGATGGCATAAGATACGCCCAAGTCGCCTGTCAGCATGTTTTTCAGATACAGGAAAAATCGTACCAGCAGCGGCTTATCCAGACCATACTTCGCATAAAGCATGGCGATCTGTGCTTCCGAGAGCTTTTCATCATTGAACGGAGTTCCCGGCATGAGGTCCATCAGAAGAAAGAGGACCAGCACGATGACTAACAGGGTAGCGATCGATATCATCACTCTTCGAAAGATGTATTTCTTCATTTCTTTCCCCTTTCAAAAATACAAATAGAGCGATTAAGACTTGCTCAACCGCTCTATCCTAATTCTTTTTTGTTTGATCGAATCTGATTATTTCACTACGATATGACGGTAGGAATCGACAGCTGCCGAGTGGAACTCGATACCGCTGATGTTCGGATTGATGATCATAGCGCCGCCGGCCTGGAATACAGGAACGACACCTGCATCTTCGATGATGATCTGTTTTTCAGCATCGAGGAAATCCTGCCATCTGACACTTGCGTCAGAAACGCCTGCGCCGAATTCTGCATCATAAACCAGAGCTTCATAAGCTTCTGAACTGTAACCGCCGTCGTTATAATCGACAGAAGCCTCCAGGAACAGATCCATGTAAGTCTGCGGATCGGCATAGTCCGGACCCCAACGAGTCAGCATGACATCGAAGTCATGATCATCTGCGGTACCGGCAAGGTCGAGACGTTCTTTCTTAGGTTTCGGATTCAGATTGACTGTGAAGCCGACAGCCTCGAGATAAGACTGGATCTGCTCAGCAGCCTTGATGATGGAATCACCTTCATCGGAACCGTATAAGAGTTCGAATGTGACATCATGTCCGAGTTCTTCAACGCCCTTTGCGTAGAATTCTTTTGCCTTAGCTTCATCATAAGAAACGATGTAGCCCTGATCTTCACGGAAGTCAGCACCTGTTTCAGGGTTTGCGGCAAGACCGATCGGAACGATACCGCCGGCTGCGACAGAACCATCGTTCAGGACTCTGGCGATCTCATCGCGGTCGATGGCGAAGGACATAGCCTTACGGATGTTGGCGTTGGAGAGGTCAGCAGCACCTGTACGATCGTGGTGGTTGTTACCCTGGTTGATCGCAAGGTAGTACATGTAACCGGCAAGTCTGTTGACAAAGCCCGGAGCGGAAGAGTTGGCATCGACCTGTTCACCGGAAAGGGAAACAGTATCGAGGTTGCCCTGTTCGTATTCCATCAGAGCAGTCTGCGTATCCGTGATCTCACGGAAGATGACTTTGTTGGCATAAGTTGCCGCATAGTTTTCAGCATCCCAGTAATTAGGGTTGAGTTCGAATTCGAAGGAATAACCTGCAGTCCAGCTGGACATGACATACGGTCCGTTGTAGACCATGTCATTGATGGACAATGCATACTGATCACCCTTTTCTTCTGCGAATTTCGCATTCATCGGGAACATGGAAGCGAAAGCCGTCAGACCGAGGAAGAATCCGGAAGGAGCAGAGAGCTTGACTTCGAAAGTCGTATCATCGACTGCCGTATAGGATTCGATACCGCAGATGTCCCAAAGGAAGCCGTAGTCAGCTGCCGTTTCAGGATCGGTCATTCTGTCCCAGGCATAGACGAAGTCGTTTGCCGTGACCGGATCGCCATTGGACCAGAGTGCACCATCGCGAAGTTTGAAGGTGTAAGTCAGACCGTCATCGGAGACTGTCCAGGATTCTGCAGCATCCCCGACCGGATTGCCGTCTGCATCCAGAGATACCAGACCCGACATGCACATGGTCATTGCCGAGAAGGAAGTACCATCTGTAGCGACCGCTGTATCCATGGAGATCAGCGGCGTCGGAGCCTGTAAGGTGACTGTCTTGCTTCCAGCATCAGCTGCCGGTTCTTCTGCCGGTGTATCGCCGCCGGACGGATTGCCGCCGGAGCAGCCTACCAGGAGCAACAGGATCATCAGTAAAGATAATAATTTTTTCATAAGTGTTCTCCTTATAACATTTCTAATATTAATGCAATTGAAAACACGTGTCAATAAAAAATGTAATCGTTTTACAATTTCTGAAACTTTTTTCATTCTTTTTTTCATGTATGATAATAATTAATAGGAGAACACCTCATGAAGAAACTGTACTGTAACGCAACGGTCTATACCGGCGAAGGCTTTGCGAAAGGCTTTCTGACAAACGACTCCCTCATCGAAGAAGTCTATTACGATGAGATCCCTGAAAATATCGATCATGAAAAAGTTGACCTGAACAGACAATTCGTCTGTGCCGGATTCAATGATTCTCATATGCATCTGCTCAATTTCGGCCAATCTTTGCGCATGGCCAGGCTTGCCGAGCATACAAGCTCGCTTTCCGGCATGATGGACTACATGAAACAGTTCATCAAAGATAATGAGTTCAAACAAGGTTCCTGGATCCGCGGCAGAGGCTGGAACCAGGACTACTTTGAAGACGTGAAACGCATGCCCCACAAGTCCGATCTCGACGATCTTTGCAAAGATCTGCCGATCATGTTGACAAGAGCGTGCGGACACTGCTGCGTCGTCAACTCCAAGGTCTTAGAGATCGCCCATATCGATAAAGACACACAAGCACCCCTTGGCGGAGCCATCGATTTTGACAACGGCCTTCTCTACGACAATGCCATGGACCTTCTCGAACCGTATATCCCGCTTCCCGACAAGGAAGAACTCAAACAGATGATCCTGGCCGGCTCCAAAGCCCTCAATTCCTTCGGCATCACTTCCTGCCAGTCGGATGACTACTGCGTCTTCCGCGAGATCCCGTTTGAAACGGTCAATGAAGCCTTTGAAGAACTTGCGAAAGAAGGAAAACTGACCGTCCGCGTCTTTGAACAGTCCAATTTCACCGACCTTAAAGAATTCTCCCGCTTCGTGGAAGCCGGAAACGTCACCGGAAAAGGCGACCTGATGTTCAAGATCGGACCTCTGAAACTGCTCGGGGACGGTTCCTTGGGCGGCCGTACGGCACACCTTTCAAAGCCTTATGCCGATGATCCGTCGGTTCAGGGCTTCTCCTTATTTACCGACGAACAGTTCAATGAGATGATCTCCTATGCCAACAGACATAATATGTCCGTCGCTGTCCATGCGATCGGTGATGCCTGTCTGGATAAAGTTCTCAACGCTATCGAAAAGGCACTTATAGAATATCCAAGGTATGATCACAGGCACGGCATCGTCCACTGCCAGATCTCAAGGCAGGACCAGCTGGAACGCATGATCCGCCTCAATGTCCACATCTATGCCCAATCTATCTTCTTGGATTACGATAACCATATCGTCCAAGCCCGCGTCGGCAAGGATCTTGCCTCCACGAGCTATTCCTGGAAGACCCTGAAAGACGGCGGACTGACCGTCTCCAACGGTTCGGATGCGCCGGTCGAACTGCCGGATGCCTTGCGTGGCATCGAATGTGCGGTGACCAGGACCTCGATCGACGGCACGGGACCGTATCTTCCTGAGCAGGCCTTCAGTGTCAAAGAAGCGATCGACTCCTTTACCATCGCCTCTGCTTTCGGCAGCTTTGAAGAGTCTTTCAAAGGAAAGATCGAAAAAGGCTATCTGGCCGACTTCACGGTCTTGAAAGAAGATCCGTTCAAAGCCGACCCGAGACACATCCACGAGATAGAAGTCAGCGAAGTCTGGCTGGGCGGCAGAAAAGTCTATGAAAACTGAGAAGGACGATGTCCTTCTTTTCTTTGACCGGGGATACTACAATAAAAATATGAAGAAGATCGTTTTGTGTTTTTTACTGATCTGCATGTGTGCGGAACTGGCCTCCTGCAAAACGGAAACGAAAGATGAGATCGATCAGCTGATCGATCATATGAGCCTGCGGGAAAAAGCCGCACAGCTTCTGATCCCTTCGATCCGTTATTCCCGATATGTTTCGGAAAACGATTATGCGGGCATGACACAGATGGATGAAGCGTTAAGAGCCTTACTTGAAGAAAACAACTTCGGCGGTGTCATCCTGTTCTCCGAAAACATCCGGGACGCCGGCCAGGCCATCAGACTGATCGAAGATATCAAAGAAGCCAATCAAAACAGAGATCACATCCCTTTACTCATCTCTGCCGACCAGGAAGGCGGCAATGTCCGCAGGATCCCGTTTGGGACACTGCTTTGCGGCAACATGGCCCTTTCGGCGACGTACGAAGAAAATGACGTCATCTCCTATGCCTCGATCATCGCCGATGAGCTCTCGGACTTAGGCATCAATACGGATTTCGCCCCGATCGTCGACGTCAACTCCAATCCCGAGAATCCGGTCATCGGCATCCGTTCTTTCTCCGATGATCCTCTAAGAGTCAGCACTTTATGTAAACCGTATATCGAAACACTGCACGAAAAAGGCGTCCTGTCCTGTCTCAAGCACTTCCCGGGACACGGGGATACCGATACGGACTCTCACAGTTGCCTGCCTGTCGTAGACAAGAGCCTTGAAGAGATCAGGGAATTTGAGCTGCTGCCATTCAAGGCCGGCATCGAAGCGGGCTGCGACATGATCATGACCGCCCATATCCAATACCCTCGGATCGAGACGCAGGCCCATAACGGCATCATTCTGCCCGCAACGCTGTCTCACGTCTTTCTGAGCGACATCTTAAGAGATGAACTTGGCTTTGACAAGGTGATCGTCACCGACTCTCTGGCCATGGATGCGATCGATAACTTCTTCCGCAAGAAAGACATCCTGAGATATGCGATCAATGCCGGAGCGGACATGCTGCTGATACCGGTCAGTGACAAGAAAAGTGTTTCCTTATATTATAAGGAACTTGAAAACGTCATCACCGCCTTATGCAACCTCGTCAAAGAAGGTGAGATCACAGAAGAAAGGATCGATGACTCCCTTCGCCGCATCCTGACATTAAAAAAGGACAGAGGTCTCTTTGATACGAAGGAAGAAAATAAAGACATCGACATCGGATCGATCGCACACCACAAAGAAGAGATGCGCATCGCCAAAGATGCGATCACGCTGATCGAAAACAACAATGCCCTTCCGATCAAGGAAGGTGAAAAGACGATCGTCCTTGCCCCTTACGCGTCGCAATACCGTTCGATGCAATACGCCAGAACGCTTCTTACGGATGAGGGGTTCTTAAAAGACAAAGACGATCTTGTGATCTATACCTACGGTTCGGACAGCAGCGAAAAAGATTTCAAAGACAGCATCGTTCCTTTATTGAAAGATGCGGATAAGATCATCCTGATCTCGGCCGTCTATGAACTCGCCGATATGAACGGCGCGGAAGCCTTCATCATCGAACGATGCATCGACTATGGTAAGGATAAGAAGATCCCGACGGTCCTGTTATCATCGCATCTGCCATACGACATCTCACGCTATGATGCCGATGCGATCATCGCCTGTTACTACGCCACCGGCATCACGGCCGGCATCGATACTTCCAAGCCAGGCAACTATTCCATTCCGCCGAACCTTATCGCTGCAATGTACGTGATCTATGGTGAATCTTCGCCGAAAGGAAGACTTCCGATCACTGTCCCGAAACTCATCAAAAAAGACGGCCTGTATTCCTTCTTAGAAGAGACCGCCTATGAGCGAGGTTATTCCATCAGCTATTGAGACCGCAAGGTCTTTTTTTTATTTCTTGAACAGGTCGCCGGACATCGACATGCACAGATCCGTCTTCAGTACGAGATCGCCTTCTTTGTTTTCCTCAAAGATGAGCGTACCGACATCATCCCCTTTATAGCCCTGCATCTTGGTGTTATCCAGGATATCGCAAGCCCAGCCCGTATCGGTCTTCTGGCAATAACCGTAGATCTCTGCCATGCCCGAATAACAGTTTTCGATGAACTTGAACGAATAGTCCGAAGCGATCGTGATCGAAGGAAGATATGCTTCATTGAGCTCATCGGTATTCTCCCTTGTCCAGGTCGTCGTCTTGTGGACGTCCTTGAACGGATCTTCTTCCGTGGCCATCATCACCGGGATCTTGCCGTCGACGCTGAAGACATCGTAAGCTGCCGAATAGCGAAGCTCTTCCTGTAAGATCAGTACATCGTCGTTCATGATCTTGAATTCGAAATTGTAGACCTTCGATCCCTTGGCATCTTCAAACGGATCGAAATTGGAGAACATATAGATGTCCCCTTCCTTGCCGTACAGGCCATTGACTTCGATCGTTTCGCTCCCGTTTGTCTCGACGAGATTGAAGGACTTGTCTTCATGCAAGAGAAGATAAGAGACACCCTTCTTCTGCGATGCGTTGAAGTAGGTCTTATAACCTGTCGCGGTTTCCGTTTCCGGTTTTTCAGCCGGTGTCGGCGTTACGATATTGACTTCCGGTTCGTGGATCGAATAGACTGCCTGATTTTTGGAACCGGAAAGGCTCGTACGAAGTACGATCGTCTCATCGTTTTTCACTTCAAAAAGGATCTGACTGTATTTGCTGTCACCGCCCGAGCTGACGCTGAGTTTCACGACATCTTCGCTCAGCGCATAGGAACCGCTCATCTCGTCAGTGCCTCCGGCATGTTCATCCGTCAGCACGAAAGAGCCATCTTTGCCAAACCAGACTTTGGATGGTTTCTTGGTCAGATCGGAAGTATCGTAGTACGTCTTCCCGGCGATCGCTGCAGTTTCTTCTTTCGCTTCTTCTTTCTTTGTGCAGGCACACAGCGAAAGGACCGCCATCAGACTCAACAAAGATAAAATGATCTTCTTCATCGTTCACCTCCTTATAAAGGCAGACTATATATAATATTCCGTATGATTCTTCTTACCACTATTATAGTATGAGGTCTCGCCAAAAGAAAAACCGGATCTCTCCGGTGTGAATCATTATGCCTCGATCAGTATCGACATCTTGAATAAGACAAAGGCTGTCGCTATCGCCGTCACAAGCGCGGCAATGCCGCTGATCGAAAATAAGACCGCCAGTACTTTGACCGGCAGGTAGTCCGCCGCTAAGGTCAGAGCCTGGAAGATCAGATAGACGATCACATAGACATATCTGAGGATGCGCACGGAAGCGACATCGTTATAGCCCTTGTCCTTGCCGATCTTTTCGATCTTCCTTAGCAGAAGGAAGATGTAGAAGATCGAAAACAAGGAAGCGGCTGTCTGATAGATACTGATATTCAGCTTCGGGAATGCCAGTTCGATGATCATGAAGGCCGCATCACTTATGGCCAGCAGGATCGCACCGATCAGATAGAACGGATTTTTCTTTGTATATTCTTTCAGAATGATGCTGGCGGCAGCGATCAGGATCCAGCCGATAAAGTCCGGCATGATGTTGATCTGTGTCTTGTCAAACGTGATGTTGATGTTAACTAAAGTGAAAATAAAACCGATCGCGATCAGTCTGAGTCCATTTTTGATTTTCATAGTACTACCTTTTAACTATTGCGTTAATGAGTCCATTATAGTCGATTCGATATTCGATATCAAATTAAAAGATGATCTTTCCGATCACCTTTTAATCTTTACGATGATTTTTCATTCTAAGCTTCCTGTTTCGAAGCTTATTCCCTTCCTCCTTTCTATTCCTTTTTCCTATTTCCGTGATGAACGTCATGACCAGTTTGAACAATGCGGTGACGTCATCGTTATCATGAGTCTTTTTTAAGATCAGACAGCTACGATCACGAACAATCCCGATAGGACGGTGAATAACATCGCGATCAGTTCACAGATCGACCAGCCTTCATATCCGGCTTTTGAAACGACCGGTTCGTTTCCGAATCTCGGATCGCTGACATTGGCTTGAATGTCTGCAACGGACATTTCCGTCAGGTCTTCTTCCATCTGTAAGTTATATTCGAAGTCTTGAGAAGTTTTGATGCTTATGGCTTCATTTGTCTGTGCCTGATTCCTGTCGGCGTAGATGATGCCGGGGATCATGCTGATGAGCATCAAAGCAACAAATACTGCTGTAAACATGTTATGGACTGTTTTCTTCATTTTCCTGTCCTCCCTACACCCGTATGATAATCTCAGCGGACTATAATCATCTGTCTAAAATCTGACTTATGAAGGGTTTTTAATCAATATTTTTTGTTTCAATAAATTTTCTGATCTTATCCGTTTGGTTCAAAAGATGATCTTTTCGATCATCTTCTGGAACCTTATGATGTTTTCTGTTTGTTTATGCTTCGATGAGCAGAAGCTCGTCTTCTTCTTCCTCCTTCTCTTCTTTCCTGTTTCTGGTGATGAATGCCAGGACCAGTTCGAACAGGGCGATTACGATCATCGTGATCGTGTATCTGTCTTTTAAGACCATCACATTTCTCATATCTTCGGTGAGGATGAATGCGATGATGGAAGCGATCATCGGGACAAGACCCAGGAATTTTGACCAGTTGTTTCTTCTGTTGTCTTCTTCTTCCTTGTTTTCTTCTTCCTCTTCTTCTTTTTCGTTTCTCTTTGTGAAGAAGCTGATGATCATGTATAAGCCTGTCAGGGCAGTGATGATCGTTGCGATCAGGTTGTATAATGCCCAGGTCTTGAATTCTGCTTTCGGAGCTGCGTCATCTTCGATGATGAATTGCGCTGCCTCGTTTACTTCGACTTCGACTTCAGGTTCAGCCAGAGGAGCCAAAGCTTCTTCGATCTCAACTACCGGTTCTTCCGGAGTTTCGACCTTGATCGGAGAGGAAGGGGACTGAGGCTTTGACTCTTCCGGACTGTCTTCTGAGACGATCGGGATCAGTTCTGCTTTATACTGTGCGACATATTCCTGGTCTTCCTTGACTTCGCTGAGTTCTTTTGACCAGCCTGTGAATGTGTAGCTGTATCTGCCATCGCTTGCCTTGACCGGTGTCTTGCCGTCGTAGGAAGCCATGTTTCCGTATTCGACTTCTTCATCCAGTTCGAGTAAGGAACCGTCGTCATTTAAGAATCTGACACTGTAGGTATTGATCGTGAAGGAGCCTTTGATGGTGACATCTTGAGAAGG
>JAZQIF010000102.1:0-5956 GCA_045540935.1 Erysipelotrichaceae bacterium
GATATCATTATAACATAACTAGGTGCTAGTGTAAAGAATAGAATAAAAACTCACCGGATTTCTCCAATGAGTCTTTAAAGCCTTAAATCAGTCCTGCAAAATCCACCTGCAGTCAATGCCGGGGTTTTTCAGCAGGCTCACCTGCGTCCTATTTTTTGATCTTTGATATCTCAGTCTTCGTTGACATACATGACCAGATCGTTATAGAAATCCTGGATGGCTCCTTTTTCGGTCGCCCAGGAACAGACGAAACGAACGATCGTATGGTCTTTGTCGTATGGTCCCCATTCGGTGACGGCATAGTTGGCTTTGATCTTTTCGTAGACTTTGTTTTCCAGGATCGGGAAGATCTGGTTGGTCGGCGAATCGATGTACATTGGGATCGAGAACTGTTTGAAGATGTATTTCAAGGCCTGTGCCATGATGTCGGCATTCCTGGCGTTGTCGAGGTAAGCCCTGGCTTTGTCATCGAACAAGGCGATGAACTGTACGCCGATGAGTCTGCCTTTTGCCAGCATCGAACAGTGCTGTTTGATCAGATAACGGAAGTCCGGTTTGAGCTCGTTGTTCCTGATGACCAGTGCTTCACCCAACAAAGCGCCGTTCTTGGTACCGCCGATGTAGAAGATATCGGTCAGATCACAGATATCCTTGAAGTTGAGGTCATTGCCGGTGGCGACCAGGGCATTGCCCAGTCTTGCGCCATCCAGATACAGATACAGCCCGTATTCCTTACAGACTTGAGAGATCGCAGTCAATTCCTTTTTGGTATAGATCGTACCGAATTCCGTAGCGTCGGAGACAAAGACCATCTTCGGTCTGACCTTGTGCTCATCGGTATGTTCGGCCATGACGGCACGGATCTCTTCCGGCAGGATCTTTCCGTCTTTTCCTTTGACGGCGATGATCTTGTGGCCGGTCGCTTCGACCGCTCCGGTCTCATGGACGTTGATGTGGCCCGACTCGCAGCAGATGACGGCTTCGTGTGCCCTTAACGTTGAGATCGCCAGGACGTTGCAAGGTGTTCCGCCGGTGATGAAATGGACATCGACATCCTCGCGGCCGACGATCTTCTTGATCATGACGGCTGCTGCTTCACAATATTCATCGACACCGTATCCTGCTGTCTGTACGTCGTTGGTATCGACAAGAGCTTTCAATACTTTGGGACAGGCGCCCTCGGAATAATCGTTCGCAAATGAATACATAGCTTCAAACCCCTTTCTTATAATAATCTGATGACATTACCTTCTTTGATTATACGCTTTTCTTTTGTTAACGTGCTTAACAAACGCGATAAGGTCTCTCTGGACAGAAGCAGCTGTCTGGCCAAAGATGAGACGGATGAGATACGAACGACATTGGAATGTTCGTGCATGTAATAGAAAAAACGTTCTCTGGCCGAATCGATCGATAGCAGGCGGATGCGGAAGTGCAGGTTCTTTCCGGCATCCGACTGTATCTTGAGATACTCTTTTAAGAAGCCGGGATTTTCGGAAAGCAGGAAAAGAAGATCTTCCTTTTCGATCAGCACGACTTCGCTGTTTTCTTCCGCCAGTACATCTCCTTTATAGTAGGGGGAAGAAGAAAACAGAAGGTTGTTTCCGAACATCTCATCCTTATTTAAAGTGTTGTAGATGATCTGGGAACCGTTTTCCAGATAGGAAGTGATGATGAGCGTTCCTTTCTTCATGATGCCGATATGATGACAGGTTTCGCCTTCATGAAACAAAGTCTCTCCTTTGGAGAGTTTTTTTGTCTGCAGCCTGTTTCTTTCTCTGTCATCCAAAACCGATAATATCGTCATAAACCGTGATTCTAATCACATATTTTTACAATTCAATTATATATAATAAACATCTGTGAAGGAGAAAGAAATGAAAAAATTATTACTCGTATTATCCATCCTGCTGCTTCTTTGCGGATGTGCAGCAAACAAAACAGAAACTACGGCTGAACAGCCGGCTGAACAGGCGGCCGAAACTGTCGAAGAAAGCAGTGTCGATCTTTCCGGCCTGACGATCGTCACTCCGAAAGGCGCTCCGGTTTTAGCTTTCTATGATCAGATCGAAAACGCCAACTACACAAGAGTTACTGCCGATGCGATCTCTGCATTGTGGACCGGCGAACAGTCACCGGATGTCTTAGTCGTCGATCTGACAAGTGGTGTCAAGGCGATCGAAAACGGCGCCGAATACAAGCTTGGTGCGATCATCACTTTCGGTAACTTCTATCTTGCTTCAACGGGCAATGATGAAAACGATACGATGGACGCGGACGATAAGATCGTATTGTTCGGAAACGAAAACATGCTTCCAAACAGACTCTGGCACTATCTCTATGGCGAAGATTACGATGCTTCCCTGTTATATGAGGCAGATGCGCAGCAGGCAGCGGCAGCTTTAGGCAGCGGCAAATATTCCGACGGTACGGAAGTCGATTACGTCTTCCTGGCTCAGCCGGCACTTTTCGCAGCCATGAAGAAAAATGAAAATGCCAAGATCTTCGCGGACATCCAGGAAGTTTACAAGAACAAATCCGGCCTCGATATGATCCAGGCAGCAGTCTTCATCAAGAACAGTGTCGATGAAGCAACAGGTGATGCCTTCCTTGATCAGTTAAGCGGATCGATCGCCAAAGCAATCGCCGATCCGGAACTTGTACAGGCAGGCCTTGGCGTCTATACTGATGATGAGGCTACAGCGCAATACGGTTTCAATCCGACTGTTGTCGTCAATGTCTTCAAACAGAAGAACGCTTTAGGGAACAACGCGATGGGCTTAGGCTTTGCCAGAGCGATCGACATCAAGTCGGACATCGATGCGTTCCTTTCGATCTTCGGTATCGATGAAACAAGTGAAGAGATCTATTTCGAGTAAAAAAATCTATTATCTTTTCGGGATACTCATACTTGCCACACTGTGGCAAGTTTTCTCATTTTACGTAGGGGAGCAGACTATGGTCTTCCCGGGGCCGGCGGCGACATTTCGTCATGTCATCTATCTGCTTGGCAGGAGCTATACCTATAAATGCATCGCTGCGACGATGTCCAAGATGCTGTATGGCTTCCTGGTATCATTGATCCTGGGCCTGGTCTCAGGCATCCTGGCGGGCAATGACGAAAGGTTCGCACTCCTGCTTCAGCCGGCCATCATCGCCTTAAGAGCGATCCCTACGGCTTCTCTGGTCTATCTGTTCATCGTGCTGGCAGGCTTTAAAAAAGCGCCGGTCTACCTTGTCATCCTGATCGGTTTTCCGATCATCTACGAAGGAGTCAAGACAGGCATCGGACACGTTTCAAGTGCACTGATCAATGCGGCAAGGCTCGATGGCGCCTCTTTCTTCAAGGAGAACTGGCGCATCCGTCTGCCTCTGGCCATGCCTTATATCATTTCGGCAGCGGCTTCCGCTTTCTCTTTGTCTTTCAAGATCGAGATCATGGCAGAAGTCATCACCGGTGCTTCAAGTGCCGGACTTGGTTCGGCGATCCTTGGGGCCAGATCTTCCGATCCGACCAATATGGTTCCGGTCTTCGCGTATTCTGTGATCGCTGTGGCGCTCATGATCCTCATCGATCACTTCAGTTCGTCTTTGAGGGAAAAAAGATCTTCGGATTAGTTTATAATGAAGGTTGTGAAAAAGAAGAAATCCCTGAATTCTTTCATTATCATCGCAGTGCTTTCATTGCTGCTGGTGATCGGGATCGTCTTACTGACGACGAATTTCAATTTCGTCGGCAAGAAATCGATCCATGAAGATGCGTTGACATATAAGACCAGACACTGTCTGGCTTTTTATCCTGATTCCAAACAAGGTCTTTCTTATGCGAAGGAATTATGCAAAGGGGAGAAGAACGATACGATCTACGACTATACGCTTGTCCCGTATGGCGATTATTATCTGGTGAGCTACGGAACAGAAAGGAAATATTTTGCCGACCAGAATTTCGATCCTTTGCAGATCAGTGAGATGAGTGATGAGGGCAAGAAGATCATCCTCGACTATCTGCGTTATACCTTCAAGAAGGAACAGCCGGAAAAGTATTATGATGCGGATTTCCTTTCTACCTTGCAGTTAGAAAACATCGATTTTTCCAATGTGACCTATTCGATCGATTCGGAATCGATCGTGGCATATCTGCCTCAATACGAGATGTCGGTCGCTATTCCCCTGAAATACATGCAGAAACAGATCGGCATGGACTTTGGCTTCCCGAACGAGCTTTACAGCAAGCCGATCTATCTTGACCCCGATCCTGCCCATCCGATCGTCTGTCTGACGTTCGATGACGGTCCGCAGTTCAATTTTGATCCGGGTGACTGTTCCAGCGAAAAGATCGTCGACCTTCTTTATAAGTATGATGCCTGCGGTACCTTCTATGTCATCGGCAACATGCTGGCAAACAGGGAGATCTGGGCGGACTATCAGGTCTATACCTTATTGAAACGTTCGATCAACCAGGGCAATGAATACGGCTCGCATACGCAGACCCATTACTATGCCCTGACGGAGCTTTCCGGCAAGGAGACGATACGCAAGGAGATCGAAGGCCCGGTGGCTTACCTTGATGATTTCATGGGCTACAGGATGCCGACGTTCCGTCCGGTCGAAGGCAGCTTCAACAACGAAGTCCTGGAATCAACGAGCCTTCCGGCGATCCTGTGGGATGTCGATTCGGAAGACTGGCTGACCAGAGATCCGCAGCAGATCGTCGACCAGGTATTGAAGTATGAATACGAATCCGGTGATATCGTTCTGTTCCACGACATCTACGATGAGACGGCGGAGGCACTGGAAAAAATATTACCGGAATTGGTCGATCGGGGCTGTCAGTTATTGACTGTATCGGATATGTTCCGTTTCTATAACATCGATCCTAGCCAGATCGATTACTTCTATTCTCCGGGTTATTACGAGTGATGATCTTATTTAGATAAGCGATATAACGTTCAGCAATCTTCGGATCGCTGATTTTTATCTGATCGCCATAGGAAGTGAGCCTTGCGAAAAAGGCATCGGAGATCGAAACTCTGGCGCTGAAACCGTTCTTTGTGAAGACGATGTCGGAAAAATCATCTTTCAGACGCGTACGCAGATATTCGGAATCTTCGCAGATCTCAAATCGCAGAAGCATGCTTTCAAAAGAGTGGAAAGACGAAGAGCTCTCGGCGATATGAGTCAACACTTTTTCCAGAGGCACTTCCGATGTATCGCTTTGCTCACTGACTTTTATAGAAAGGATATTGTCAAAGCGCACGTGGTAGATCTTTTCATTGCCTACATAATGGTAATAAAGGTAGTAATAGTCGTTTTCTCTGTATAAAAACAAGGGAACGATCTGTTCGCTCTTGGATTTTTTTGCCCGCTGTATCTCGATGATATGGCTGCTGCGGATGGCGGAAAGGGCATCTTCCAGGCGGTTGATGAAGTGAACGTCTTTGTGATCGTGATGATATTCGAGCTTCTTGAGATCTTTTTCTTCATATAAGGAGATGAAGGAATACAGTTTCTGTTTGAGCTTATCAAGAAAAGACTGATCGAGATTCTTCAGGGAATCCAGAGAGTCGATGATGATCTTGACTTCGGAAACGGAAAAAGGTGCCTCACTCAGATAGTAGCCGTCTTCGTATTCGACATCGTAACCAAGATCGGAAAGCGTCTTGAAATCGCTGTACATCGTCTTGCGGTCAGCGGCAGGAATGCCTTCTTTTTCCAGAAGTGCTGAAATATCGGCGATCTTCAGCTTATGGTCCATATCGGAATGTTTGCGCATGATTGATATCAGCGAGACGATCCTTTGTTTGTTCATGACTTCATTAGTACGATTTAATTGTAACATTGTCAACCCCCATCCGGGTTTAAGTGTTACCTCTGTTTTGTGTAAGATAAGGGTACAGACGGATCTGACGATGATTTCATTGGGAATCTGTTGTGTAAGATCTCCCGCTATATAATC
>JAZQIF010000103.1:0-2969 GCA_045540935.1 Erysipelotrichaceae bacterium
GTTTATGCTTCAACGGCATCAAGCGGAGCAGAGGAAAACAAAGCGATGTGCCCCACGGACACGGCAGGATCTTGTCGATGATCTTTCATAATGACGGGACATCGCAATCAAAGCTGGCAGAGCTTCTCGAGATCCGGCCGCAGTCTCTGACCAGAGTGCTGACTGTTTTAGAAGAACAGGGTCTGATCGAAAGAAGAAGGTCGCAATCAGACAAACGCAACCTTTACGTTTATATCACGGAAGCGGGAAAAGAATATTACACAAAGATCTCCAGACAGCGTGAGAAACGGGCTTCGATGTTATTTGCGTGTCTGGATGAAGAAGAGAAAAAGGAATTATCGAGGCTGCTTGAAAAAGTCATCGATTCTTTGCAGGAGAAGGAAAGATGATACGCCTGTTCAAAAGGATGCGCAGACAGCATCTCTTCTATCTGTTTTTCCTGACCTTATTCATCGTCGGTCAGGTGGTATTGGAACTTACGGTCCCGGATTATATGTCGGATATCACCAAGCTCATCAATACGAAGGGTTCGGAAGTATCTGTGATCTGGTCCTTAGGCAGCAAGATGTTATGGATAAGTCTTCTGGCTTTTGTCTGCTCGATCATCTCGAAGTATTTTTCTTCGCGTCTGGCGGCGTCTTTTTCGCAATACTTAAGAAAAGAGATCTTCGTAAGAGTCGAAGCCTTTTCTCTGGAAGAGATCGACCGCTTTTCTACGGCATCTTTGATCACCCGTTCCACCAATGACTGTACCCAGATACAGAACATCGTCTCAAGAGGCCTCAACCAGCTGATACGTGTACCGATCACAGCCGGCTATGCCTTATATAAGATCTCGACCCGCTATTGGCAATGGATGGCCTTTACGGCAGCTTCCGTTTCGATATTGGCGGGCTTGCTGGTCTTTCTGATCATCTATGCCCATCCAAGGTTCCGCAAGATGCAGGGCTATACCGACAATATCAATGAAGTCACCAGAGAAAACATGACCGGCATGCGGGTCGTCAGAGCCTACAATGCCGAAAAATATGAAGAAGACAAATTCGACAAAGCCAATGAGGAATATACCAACAATGCCTTGAAGGCCAGACGGGCCATGGGTCTGATGCAGCCGGCGATCCGCTTCGTCAACAACGAGATCAATGTCGGTATCTATTGCATCGGTGCCTTCATGATCATCGGCGCAAGTGCTGCCGAACAATTGGAGATCTTTTCCGAGATGGTGGTCTTTTCCACCTATGCGGCAAGGATCGTTCGAGCCTTCATGGGTCTCAATATGATCTTCAACATGATCCCAAGAGCTTCCGTTTCCGCAAACCGTATCAATGAGATCCTTGACACGATCCCTTCGATCAAAGACGGACAGAAAAAAGACGAACACAAGGAAGAAGGGACCCTGGAATTCAAAAACGTTTCCTTCGTCTATCCGGGTGCCAACTATAAGGCCTTGGATGATGTCAGCTTCAGCGCAAAGAAAGGGGAGACGGTCGCCTTTATCGGTTCGACCGGTTCGGGCAAGTCGACATTAGTGAATCTTGTGATGCGTTTCTTTGATGCAAATGAAGGAAGTATCATCGTCGATGGCGTCGATATCAAGGACTATTCTTTAAAGGATCTCAGAAAGAAGATGGGCTATGCCTCGCAGCAGGCCGTCTTGTTTACCGGGACCGTACGTTCGAATGTCGCCTATGCGATACAGATGATCGAAGAGAATGTCAGAAAAGCGATACGGATCGCCCAGGCGGAAGACTTCGTCATGGCGATGGAAGGAAACATCGATGCGCCGATCACCCGTGGAGGCACCAATGTCTCCGGCGGACAGAAACAGAGACTTTCTATCGCCCGAGCCGTCTATCGGCAGCCGGAATTCTATATCTTCGATGATACCTTCTCCGCTTTGGACTATAAGACGGACAGGGCCTTAAGAAGTGCTTTAAAGAAAGAGACGTCCGGTGTGACGACGCTCATCGTTGCTCAGCGTATCGGTACGATACGGGATGCCGATAAGATCATCGTTTTAGATGAGGGAAAGATCGTCGGTACGGGAAAACACGAAGAGCTCATGAAAGACTGTGAGATCTACAGACAGATCGCATACACACAGCTGTCTGAGGAGGAAATGGCAAATGGCTAAGAATTCATATAATCTCGGACAGGTCGAAATGAAGACTTCCGGCGGCGGAAGAAGAGGGGGCATGAATGCGGCGGAAAAGCCGAAAAGCTTCAAAGATGCCGCAAAGAAGATCTTTGAATATTCAAGACCATATTACGGGATGTTATTGCTGGGCATTTCGACAGCCATCATCACCGTCGGTCTGACGCTTGTCGGGCCGGAGAAGTTGAGGCAGATCTCCAACCTGATCTCGGACGGCATGAAATACGGCGATATGCAGATCGAAAAGATCGTATCGTTAAGTGTATTCCTGTTAGCTATCTATCTTGCCGGATCGGTCATATCCTATGTGGAATCCTATACGATGACCACCTACTCGGCAAGGATGACCCAGATGATGCGCAAAGACATCTCCCGGAAATTAAACAAGATCCCGCTTTCCAGAAGTGATTCTTCCAGCTTCGGTGATCTTTTATCCAGAGTGACCAACGATGTCGATACGCTGAATATGGCACTCGACAAGACGATCGCCGAACTCATTGCGGCGCTCATCACTTTCCTTGGCTGCGCCGTGATGATGCTGCTGAGCGATGTCAGATTGGCGTTAAGTGCCATCGTGTTTGCCTTGTTCGGTTTTGTTTTGATGCGTTTCATCATAAAATATTCGCAGCCCTATTTCGTCAACCGTTCCAGGACCTTGGGCATGCTCAACGGTCACATCGAGGAGATGTATGCCGGACACATCATCGTCAAAGGTTACAATGGCGAGAAACAGAGCGAAGAGATCTTCGATGAGATCAATGACAGACTGTATGAAGCCAACTGGATGTCACAGTTCTTAAGCGGTCTGATGATG
>JAZQIF010000104.1:0-33054 GCA_045540935.1 Erysipelotrichaceae bacterium
ATGAGATCTCTGTAAAAGAAGGCGAAGAGACTTCGAGCGTTGCCGATCAGGAAAAGATCAAAGCTCTGTTCCCGAATACGTATGGCAAGAAGGAGATCACTTTTGAAAAGGGCGCCAACACTTCCGAAGCTAAGAAGCAGGTCGTAGGTGTCATCCTTTCCGGCGGACAGGCTCCGGGCGGACACAACGTCGTCTGCGGTCTCTATGATGCTTTAAAGGCAACGAATGCGGAAAACGTTTTATACGGTTTCAAGGGCGGACCTAGCGGACTTCTTGAAGACAACTATCTTGTATTTGATGATGAATATATCGACCAGTTCAGAAACACCGGCGGTTTCGATATCATCGGTTCCGGCAGAACGAAACTGGAAACAGAAGAACAGTTCGCTGTTGCGGCAGAAGTCTGCAAGAAACACGGCATCACGGCGATCGTCATCATCGGCGGTGATGATTCCAACACCAACGCTGCTGTCCTGGCTGAATACTTCGCTGCACATGAAACAGGTGTACAGGTCATCGGCTGTCCGAAGACCATCGATGGTGACTTGAAGAACGAAGATATCGAATGCTCATTCGGTTTCGATACAGCGACCAAGACCTATTCCGAACTGATCGGAAATATTGAAAGAGATGCCAACTCCGCAAAGAAATACTGGCACTTCATCAAGGTCATGGGCCGTTCCGCTTCTCATGTCGCTCTGGAATGCGCATTAGAGACTCAGCCGAATATCTGTCTGGTCTCGGAAGAAGTTGCCGAAAAGAAGATGTCTCTGGCACAGATCGCTGACTATATCGCAGATTCCGTCGCAGAGCGTGCCGCAAAGGGTATGAACTTCGGTGTCGCGATCATTCCGGAAGGTGTTGTCGAATTCGTTCCTGAATTCTCTGCACTGATCAAGGAGATCAATGAGATGCTGGCAGGGGCAAAGGCAGAAGAATTCAACGCTCTTGCTTCCTGGAAAGAAAAATATGCGTTCATCGAAAACGGTCTGTCCAAGGAATCCTTCGGCGTATTCGCCACGCTTCCTGAGACGGTTCAGCAGCAGCTGTTCCTGGAAAGAGATCCGCACGGCAATGTTCAGGTATCTTTGATCGAATCAGAAAAACTCTTCTCCGCATTGGTCAAGGCAAATCTCGAAGAGAGAAGAAAGAACGGCACGTATAAGGGCAAATTCTCCGCTCTGCACCACTTCTTCGGTTATGAAGGCAGATGTGCATTCCCGTCCAACTTCGATGCAGATTACTGCTATTCTTTAGGTTACAACGCATTTATGCTGATCCAGTATGGCTATAACGGTTATCTTTCCAAGATCTCCAATCTGTCAAAACCGGCAGAGGAATGGGTCGCCGGCGGTATGCCGATCACCAAGATGATGAACATGGAAAGAAGACACGGCGAAGACAAGCCGGTCATCCGTAAGGCACTCGTTGAACTTGAAGGCAAGCCATTCAAATACTTTGAAGAGCACAGAGCTAAATGGGCTGTTGAGACCTGCTACACTTATCCGGGTGCGATCCAGTATTACGGACCGGATGAGGTATGCAACCTCACCACCAGAACGCTGGCTTTGGAAAAGGGCACGATGTAAAAAAAACAAATGGTTCAGATCTGAGGATCTGAACCATTTTTTAAAGTATGATGACTTCTTTTTCTTTGCAGTATTGCAGTGTTTCATCGTCCCAGATGGAAGACTGGACTTCGCCGATGTGTGCTTTGTTCATCAGCAGCATGCACAGTCTGCTTTCGCCGATCCCGCCGCCGATCGTATAAGGAAGTTCCTTATTGACGATCATCTGGTGGTATTTGTACTGCAGTTTGTATTCTTCATCTTTCAGTTTCAATTGCGAAACCAGCGAATCTTCATCGACCCTGATGCCCATCGAAGAAACTTCGAAGGCGCAGTCGAGCAGCTCGTTGTAATACAACAGATCGCCATTGAGATCCCAGTCGTCATAATCGGCCGCCCGATCGTCATGCGGTTCGCCATTTGACAGCTTGTGGCCGATGCCTTTGATGAAGACGGATCTGTATTTTTTCAGAAGCTCGTGTTCTCTTTGTTTGCTGTCGAGGTCCGGATACATATCCAGGACTTCCTGGGCATCGAAGAAATAGAGTTTTTTCTGTAATTCGGTCGTAATGGAAGGGTGTTTTGCCTTGAGGGCATCAAGAGTTTCCAGGATGCATTCGTGGATCTTGGATACGGTCTCGTAAAGATACTCGGTATTCCTCTGGCTTTTGTTGATGACTTTTTCCCAGTCCCACTGATCGACATAGATCGAATGCAGGTTATCGATCTTTTCATCTTTCCGGATAGCGTTCATATCGGTATATAAGCCGTTTCCCTCATAGAAGACATAATCGTGCAAGGCCATGCGTTTCCATTTGGCCAAGGAATGTACGATGACGCATTCTTTGTCGATGAACGGGGCCGTGAAATTGACCGCCTGTGCCTTGCCGTCCAGGTCGTCATTGAGGCCCGTGCTTTTCAAAACGAACAAGGGTGCGGAAACTCTTTTTAAATTCAAAGCTTTGGTCAGCTTTTCTTCAAATGTCTTTTTGATGAAACTGATCGAGGACTGTGTCTCGTACAGGTCCAATGAGGATTTGTATCCTTCCGGTAATCTGATAGTCATGCATATATTCTAGCACGATAATTATGAAAAAATTTACATAAATTTGTGAAAATTCATGTAAGATTTTTAAATTATTTGCATGAATGATGTTGACTTGAGTACCTGCTTCCTTTAAGATAAACACATATAGAAAAGGAGGTCTTATATGAAAGAAACTGCGAAATCAAAAATGATCTCCTTTGTCGATGACGTTCTTGTCATTATCGATGTATTGGTACTACGCGGTTTACGTGGCATTATTATTATGCAAATGTGCTGATATATCGGTAATGGAAGGCTGAATGGGTTTCACGGATGAGCTTGCCGTTATCGGTCGCTCATCCTTTTTTGTTAGAAACAGTAAAAACTGTGTCTATAAACTACTTGTTGAAAGGGGAATAAAATGAAAAAATTACTCGTAGTATTACTTTCTATCCTCTGCGTTCTGTCTCTTGCCGGCTGTTCGTCAAACGGCGGTAATGAAGGCGGAAACAGCAGCGAAGAAGCTCCTGCCGCAGATGAGACAGTCTATGTCAAACTGGGCGGTTCCGGTCCTTTAAGCGGCGATGCGAAGGTGTATGGCGAAGCAGTCAGAAACGCTGCGCAGATCGCTGTCGATGAGATCAACGCTTCCGATTCCAACATCAAATTCGAATTCAACATGGCCGATGATGAGGCTGATGGCGAAAAGGCTGTTGCTGCTTACTCTTCTCTTTATGACTGGGGCATGCAGGTCTCCTTATTCACAGTCACTTCCGGTTCCGGTGCTGCTGTAGCAGCGAACTATGATGAAGATAAGATCTTTGCGATCACACCTTCCGGTTCCGCAACTGCACTGGTCTACACTGCTGAAAAGAACTTCCCTGGTAACTTCCAGATGTGCTTCACCGATCCGAACCAGGGTATCGCTTCTGCTGACTATATGTCAACACACTTCGCTGACAAGAAGATCGGTATCATCTACAAGTCTGATGATGTCTACTCTGCCGGCGTTTATGAAAAATTCATCGCTGAAGCAGCTGCCAAGAATCTGAACATCGTTTACAAAGACGGTGCATTCACCAATGATTCTTCAACTGACTTCTCTACACAGCTGACTGCTGCCAAAGATGCAGGTGCTGACTTAGTCTATCTTCCGATCTACTACCAGCCGGCTTCTTTGATCCTCAAACAGGCTTCCGATATGGGCTATGCTCCTACATTCTTCGGAATCGACGGTATGGACGGTATCCTGACGCTTGAAGGTTTCGATACTTCTCTGGCTGAAGGCGTCTACCTTCTGACACCGTTTGCTGCAGACGCAGAAGATGAACTCACGAAGCATTTCGTTGATGCATATGTTGCTGCATATGGCGAAACTCCGAACCAGTTTGCTGCAGACGCTTATGACTCTGTCTACGCGATCCACCAGGCTCTGGAGAATATCGGTTTCAGCTCCACATATTCCATCAATGCTCTGTATGATGATATGATCAAACAGTTCACGACGATGACATTCGATGGCGTTACAGGTCTCAGCATGACTTGGGCTGAAAACGGCGAAGTCTCCAAGGCTCCGAAGGCCGTCATCATTGAAAACGGCGTTTACGTTTCTGCTGACTAATCATTAAATCAGTTTATTCAAAGGCTGCTGTGTCTTTCAGCAGCCTTTGCCTTACTTATTTTTGGAGAAGATTATGACTTTTTTAACGTATCTGATATCAGGATTAGCGTTGGGAAGTGTCTACGCGATCATCGCCCTAGGCTATACGATGGTCTACGGCATCGCCAAGATGCTCAACTTCGCACATGGCGATATCATCATGGTCGGAGGCTATGCGGCTTTTTTTGCGTTCAATAAGTTCGGAATGCCGGCACTGCTCGCGATCTTATTTGCGATCATCGTCTGTACGATCCTTGGTGTCATCATCGAACGTCTGGCTTACAAACCGCTGAGACAGGCGAGTTCTCTGTCTGTGCTCATCACGGCGATCGGTGTCTCATATTTCTTGCAGAATGGCGCACAGCTGCTGTTCGGGTCGGACACCAAGATCTTTCCGTCGATGCTGACAGACGGTTCTTTAAAACTGTTTGACGGAAGACTGATCATTTCCTATCTCACACTGATCACGATCGTGACGTGTCTGCTGATCATGGTCGGTTTGACATTATTCATTAATAAGACAAAGATCGGCAAGGCGATGCGTGCCTGTGCGGAAGACAAGGGTGCTGCCCAGCTGATGGGTATCAATGTCGATACGACGATCTCGATCACGTTTGCGATCGGTTCCGGTCTTGCGGCAGTCGCAGCGATCCTTCTTTGTTCGACCTATCCTTCCTTATCACCGACGCTCGGTTCGATGCCGGGCATCAAGGCTTTCACGGCTGCGGTATTCGGAGGGATCGGTTCGATCCCCGGTGCTTTATTGGGCGGTCTTCTTCTGGGTATCATCGAAAATCTGACGAAAGCCTACATTTCGACGCAGCTGTCCGATGCGATCGTCTTTACCGTACTGATCGTCGTTTTATTAATCAAGCCGACAGGACTTCTTGGCAAGAAAGAGAATGTGAAGGTGTGATATGAAAAACATTCTTGGTAATTTATTCGATAAGAAGAACAGAGGAAAGACCTTGAGCTTCTTTATCGTCATACTCGCTTATGTCGTGATCGAGATCCTGACCCATTCCATCCGGATGAGCCGTCTTTTCACTTCTCTTCTGGTGCCGACCTGCTGCTATATCGTACTGGCTTTGTCATTGAATCTGGTCGTCGGTTTTTCCGGTGAACTTTCCTTGGGCCATGCCGGTTTCATGGCGATCGGTGCATTCACTGCGGTCTGTGTCTCGGGACTTACCGCTTCTGCCATTTCTAACGAGATCCTGCGTCTGATCCTTTCGATCATCGCCGGCTGCATCGTTTCCGGCATCTTCGGTCTGATCATTTCCGTTCCGGTCTTAAAACTCTCGGGCGACTATCTGGCGATCGTCACACTGGCGTTCGGTCAGATCATCAAATCGCTGATCAACAACATCTTCATGGGCTATGATGCCAACGGCTTGCAGTTTTCGTTCGTTACGAATACTTTACAACTGCAGGGCGGCAAGATGCTGCTGTCCGGTCCAATGGGAGCGACCGATACCGCAAAGATCTCCAATTTTACGGCAGGCATCGTCCTGATCCTGATCACGTTATTCGTCATCTATTCACTGATCAATTCCAAATACGGCAGAGCCATCATGGCAGCCAGGGACAACCGCATCGCAGCGGAATCGATCGGTGTCAATATCTCCAAGACCAAGACGCTGGCTTTTGTGACATCGGCCGCTCTGGCGGGTGCAGCCGGTGCCTTATATGCCTTGAACTATTCGACACTTCAGCCGTCCAAATTTGATTTCAACACTTCCATACTTGTACTGGTCTATGTCGTATTCGGCGGACTAGGCAATATCAACGGTACGATGATCTCGACGACTGTTCTGTATGTTCTGCCTGAACTGCTCAGATCGCTGCGGGATTACCGTATGCTGATCTATGCGGTGGTGCTGATCGTCGTGATGCAGCTGACCAATTCCGCAAAGGTCCATGAGTTCCTCAGCCGCATCGGCGGCAAGCTCTTCAGGAAGAAGGAGGTGCGTTTATGAGCACTGTTCTTGAAGTAAAGAATCTCGGTATCGATTTCGGCGGTCTGACAGCCGTCAACAATCTGAATATGGAAGTTCATGAAAATGAGATCGTCGGTCTCATCGGCCCGAACGGTGCCGGCAAGACGACGGTGTTCAACATGCTGACGAAAGTCTATGATCCTTCCCGCGGCAGTATCCTTTTAGATGGCAAGGATATCGCAAAGATGTCGACGGTCGAAGTCAACAAGGCCGGCATTGCCAGGACCTTCCAGAACATCCGTCTGTTCGGCAAGCTTTCGGTCATCGACAATGTCAAGACAGGCATGAACAATCATCATGAGTATTCCGTGATCGATGCGCTCCTTCATACGGGCAAGCGCAGACAGAATGAGAAACGGATCGAAGAGAAGGCAGAAGAACTTCTGAAGATCTTCAATCTCTACGATTCCAAAGATATCGAAGCGGATTCGCTTCCTTATGGCGCCCAAAGAAGACTGGAGATCGCCAGAGCTCTCGCAACGGAACCGAAGCTTTTGTTATTGGATGAGCCGGCTGCCGGCATGAATCCGCAGGAGACCGAAGAACTGATGAACACGATCCGTTTCGACAGGGATAAATTTGGCATCTGCATCCTTCTGATCGAACACGATATGTCTTTGGTCATGAACATCTGTGAAAGGATCTATGTCCTCAATTACGGCATGCTTCTGGCGAAAGGAAGTCCGGATGAGATCAAGAACAATGAGAAGGTCATCAAGGCCTACCTGGGAGATTGAGTATGTTGAAGGTAAATGATCTGAAAGTCCGCTATGGCATGATCGAAGCGATCAAGGGCATCAGCTTTGAAGTCGATGATTCCAAGATCGTCACTTTGATCGGCGCCAATGGTGCAGGCAAGACGACGACGATGCATACGATCTCGGGACTCATCAAGGCAGCTTCCGGAAGCATCGAGCTCGATGGCAAGGATATCTCCAAGCTGCCGGCTCACAAGATCGTGGAGCTGGGTATCGCCCAGTGTCCGGAGAGAAGAAGGGTCTTTGCCGAACAGTCGGTCGAAGACAACCTGAACTTAGGTGCCTATACAAGAAAAGACAAGGAAGGGATCGCAAGCGATCTTAAGAACGTCTATTCGCTTTTCCCGAGACTTGAAGAAAGAAAGAAACAGCTGGCCGGAACGCTTTCCGGCGGTGAGCAGCAGATGCTGGCAATGGGCAGAGCTCTGATGGCTAGACCGAAGATCATGCTTCTGGATGAACCTTCAATGGGCCTGTCCCCATTACTTGTACGGGAGATTTTCGATATAATAAGAGATATAAACAGTCAGGGTGTTACGATCCTGCTGGTGGAGCAGAATGCCAAGATGGCTTTGAGCATCGCCGATCGTGCCTATGTCATTGAAACAGGGAAGATCGTGATGAGCGGGACCGGGCAGGAGCTTCTCAACAGCGAGGATATCAAGAAAGCTTACCTGGGAGGATAATCATGTACGTAAAAGATAATATGGTCTCCAGTCCGATCACTATCCGGCCTGAACAGTCCGTTTCGGAAGCTGTCGATCTCATGTCGGAAAACAGTCTTCACCGTCTTCCGGTCGTCGATGGCGGCGGAAAACTCGTCGGTCTGGTCACGGAATCTGTCATCACCAGCAATACGCCCAACAACGCGACTTCGCTCTCCGTCTTTGAGCTCAACTACCTGCTCAACAAGCTGTCGATCAACGACATCATGATCAAGGATGTCATCACGATCGGCAAGGATGCATTGCTGGAAGAAGCGGCGACGCTGTTAAGGAAGAATGACATCGGCTGCCTGCCGGTCGTCGACGAGGAAAACAAGCTGATCGGTATCATCACACACAATGATATCTTTACGGCTTTCATCGACTTGCTGGGTTACAATCACAACGGCATTCGTTATGTCATCTCCATACCGGAGGACCATCCGGGCATCATGGAAGATATCTGCCGCATCTTCAAGGAAAGCGATATCTCCATTTCCAATCTGGCAGTCTACAACAATAACCGCGGGATCGAGATCGTCGTCATCGTTTACGGCTACAAGGATATCAGCGATAAGCTGACGGATGCCGGTTACAAAGTGACGAGCGTCTTGAAACTTCATGAAAAATACTGAGTGAGGATCTTCGATCTTCACTTTTTCTTTGGCTTTTCATGTATAATGAACGGGTATGAAAAAGCTGATATTCTGCGACATCGACGGTACGATCTTAGACGGCTCAAGAGGCATGAATGAGTTTTCCTATAAGACGAGATATGCCTTTGAACAGCTCAAGAAGGAAGACTATGTCTTTGTTGCCTCCGGACGATGCAAAGGTCTTCTGGACCAGAAGATCATCGACCTCAAGCCCAACGGTTTCGTTTTATGCAACGGTGCCTATGCGGAGCTCGATGAAAAGCCGATCCATGAAGTCTATTTTGAAAAAGAAGCACAGCACAAGATCAAAGAGATCACGCTCAAATACAACGGTTTCTACATCATGGAGACGTTGGATCACATGTATGTCGATTCTCTGACTTCCGATTCCTTTTCCGCCTTCATGAACGGCTGGGGAAGGGTCCTGGAGGGTTTCAGGGAAGATGAGTCAGCAGACAATCGTTACATGATCGCCATGATCGGTTTCATGGATAAGGATACCCTGCATAAGGCGGCTGCGGAACTGTCCGCATATGTGGATATCTTCGATCATAAACAGTTCTCTTCGTGCGATGTCAATATCAAGGGTGTCAACAAGGCGACCGGCGTGAAAAAGGTCATCGAATATCTGAACATCCCTCTTGAGGATACCTATTGTTTCGGTGATGGGATCAACGATCTGGAAATGCTCGAGTGCGTGGGACATCCGGTCATCGTAGCCAATTGTGTCGATGAATTGAGGGGCAGGGGCTTCGAAGAGACGGATGATGTTCTCGATGACGGCTTTTACAATTATTTGGTTTCCAACAAGTTGATTAAAGCGATCTGATTTTGTTAAAATGATATGGAGTTAAAGGAGAAAAAATATGGGATTTGGTGATAAATTAAAAGAGTTTATTGCGCCTGAAGAAGATGACGAAGAACAGCTCGAACTGTCCAAAGAAGAAGCGGAAGCTGTCTCTCCTTACGAGAAGAGCACGCTGTCAGGTTCTTCCAATATCACGGCGAATACCAATATCGTATTATTTGAACCGAGAAACTTTGATGAAGCAGAGGAGATCGGTCATCATATCAAATCTAAGAGAGCGTGCTGCGTCAATCTGCACAGGATGCCTTCCGAATACCGCCAGAGGATCATCGACTTCCTGTCAGGTGTCGTCTATGGCGTAGACGGTTCGATCAAAAAGGTCGGCGAAAATGTCATCTTATGTTCACCTAAGAATCTGCAGGTGGGCGGTGACATCAACTTAAATTCAGACGAAGATTAAGCTAGGATTAAGACATGTCCGTAAGAAAGAAGCGGCGTAGAGAGTTGGCGGCCGGTGAAAGCCAATGCGCAGTTTTACGGGAATCACTTATGAGCTCCGGCAACAAAATTGCCGGCGTTGCTCGCGTTAAGAGTTCAAGAAACAAATGAAGGTGGTACCTCGCTGTTACAGCGACCTTTGGTAGCACCTTTTTATTTTAAAGAGGAGACTAAGATGGATTACAAAGACACACTGCACATGCCGAAGACCGACTTTGAGATGCGCGGCAATCTTCCTAAGAAAGAGCCGGATATCTTGAAGAGGTGGGAAGAAGAGGATCATTATCATAAGATCCTGGCCAAGAACGAAGGAAAGACACCGTTCGTACTTCACGACGGTCCGCCATATGCCAACGGCAACTTACATGCCGGTACGGCAATGAACCGTATCATCAAGGATATCATCGTCCGTTCCAAGGCCATGGAAGGCTACTATACGCCGTTCTTCCCGGGCTGGGATACACACGGTCTGCCGATCGAGAATGCCGTTCAGAAGCTCGGTGTCAACCGCAAGGAAGTTTCTGCCAAGGAATTCAGAGAGAAGTGTGAAGAATATGCACATAAACAGATCGCGCAGCAGATGGAGACGGAGAAGCGCCTTGGTCAGGTCGCTGACTACGAACATCCGTACATCACATTGAATAAGGAATTCGAAGGAAGACAGATCCGTGCTTTTGCCAAGATGGCACTTGACGGCATGATCTTCCAGGGCCTCAAGCCGATCTACTGGTCACCTTACCAGGAGACAGCGATCGCCGATTCCGAGATCGTCTATTTCGACCGCAAAGACCCGACGATCTTCGTCACTTTCGATGTCAAGGACGGCAAGGGCGTATTGGATGATGATGCCAAATTCGTCATCTGGACGACGACTCCTTGGACTCTTCCGGCAAACGTCGCCATCACTCTGCATCCGGATCTCACCTATGCTCTGGTGAAGACGGAAAAGGGCAAGATGGTCATGCTGGAAAACCTGGTCGATTCCCTGATGGAAAAGTTCTCTCTTGAACAGCACGAAGTTCTTAAGACTTTCAAAGGCAGAGAACTCGAAGGTCTGGTATGCAGACATGTCTTATATCCGGAACAGAGAGAATCCGTCATCTGTCTGGCTGACTATGTCACGGATGAAGACGGTACGGGTTGTGTCCATACGGCCGGTGGCCATGGTCTCGATGACTTCTATACGACACAGAGATACGCTCTTCCTACCGTCTGCCCGGTCGATGAGAAGGGCTGCATGACTGAAGAAGCAGGCGAATGGTTAAAAGGACAGTTCGTCTTTGATGCCAACAAGACCATCACCCAGAGACTTGAAGATGAAGGACATCTGCTGAAGCTGGAATGGGTGACCCACTCTTATCCGCATGATGACAGGCTCAAGAAACCGGTCATCTTCCGTGCTACGACCCAGTGGTTCGCTTCGATCGAAAAGATCAAGCCGCAGCTTCTTGAAGCGATCAAATCCGTCAACTGGATCAACTCGTTCGGTGAACTGCGTCTTACCAACATGGTCAAGGACAGAAAAGACTGGTGTATCTCCCGTCAGAGACTCTGGGGCGTTCCGATCCCTATCATCTACAATGAAGACAAGACTCCGATCATCGAGGCGGAAGTCTTTGAACATATCGCAAAATTATTTGACGAACACGGATCCAACATCTGGTTTGAATCCGAGGCAAAGGATCTGCTTCCTGAAGGCTACACCAATCCGGCTTCGCCAAACGGCAGATTCACCAAAGAGACCGACATCATGGATGTCTGGTTCGATTCCGGTTCTTCCTGGAGCGAACTGATCGCCAGAGGCTATTCCTATCCGTGTGACATCTATTTCGAAGGTTCCGACCAGTACCGCGGATGGTTCAACTCTTCTTTGATCGTCTCTGTTGCCAACAATGGCGTTGCGCCTTACAAATCCGTCCTTTCGCACGGCTATGTCTGTGACTCCAAGGGCGAAGCTATGCACAAGTCCGTCGGTAACGTCGTCAATCCGTTGGACATCATCAAACAGTATGGTGCCGATATCCTGAGACTTTGGGCATCTTCCGAAGATTTCAAGGCCGATATGAGGATCGGTGATTCCAACCTGAAACAGGTCTCCGATCAGTATCGTAAGATCAGAAATACCTTCCGTTTCATGCTGGGCAACATCAATCCGGAAGATTTCACTGCCGACAAGAAGGTCCCTTACGAGGAACTTGAAGCCGTCGACAAATATATGATGATCGCGCTCAATGACATGGCGGAAAAAGTCGAGACCGCATATGACAACTACGAGTACGTCATGGCGACTTCCACGATGACCAACTTCATGACCAACGAGCTGTCGAGCTACTATTGCGATTTCGCGAAGGATATCTTATATTGCGACAAGCTCGATTCACCAAGAAGAAGGAAGGTACAGACCGTCCTTTATACGGCAGTCGATTATCTGGTCAGACTCTGGTCTCCGATCCTTGTCTATACCTGTGATGAAGTCTGGAAGTATTTCGGCAACAGCGAAGCATCCAGCGTTCATTACGTACACTTCCCGGTCGTTGAGAAGTTTGAAGGTGAAGATGTCATCCGTAACAACTTCGCAAGACTGCATGCGATCAGGACGGATATCTTCAAGGCGAGAGAAGAAGCGATCAACGAGAAGATCATCGAAAAGCCGATGCAGGCACATGTGCTCTTACATGTAAGCGAAGAAGATCAGAAGCTTCTTTGCGACGCATTCGGCAATAAGATCAACCAGTGGCTGATCGTTGCGAAAGTTTCATTTGTCGAAGAGGAACTCACGAAGTATGAAAACAGCGAAGTGAAGGTCGAGATGGCCAAGGGTCATGTCTGTCCGCGCTGCTGGAACATCGTCGAAGAAGAAAACGAAGACGGCCTCTGTGACAGATGTGCTGATGCACTGAAATAGTGAATACAGGATCCTGCGGGATCCTTTTTCTTTGGATGTATAATAGTTGTATGGTCAAAGTAACGTTAAAAAGAAATGAAGGAAGAACGATCTCGGCGGGAGGTCTGTGGATCTTTGATAACGAGATCGATCAGATCGACGGCGATTATGAAAACGGTGATATCGTCAGGGTCGTTTCCTATAAGGATGATTTCATCGGCTATGGCTATATCAACGATCATTCCAAGATCATGATCCGCATCCTTTCCAGAAGAAAAGACGACATCATCGATGAGATGTTTTTCTACGAACGTTTCAAGGATGCCTGGAACTATCGCAAGTCGGTCGTTGAGACCAACTGCTGCCGTATCGTGTTTTCCGATTCGGACAGACTGCCGGGTCTCATCGTAGATAAATTCAATGACTGTCTGGTCTTTGAGATCGACACCCTGGGTATGGATGTGCGAAAAGATGTCCTGGTCAGGATGATGCGAAAGGTCCTGGAAGAAGACGGTGTCTTGATCAAAGGAGTCTATGAAAGAAGCGATGCCAGAGTCAGGACTCTGGAAGGGCTTGAGAGGATCAAAGGCTTCTTATCGGAAGAATTCCCGACTTCGATCGAAGTCGATGAGAACGGCGTGAAGCTGAAGGTCAATATCGCCGAAGGGCAGAAGACCGGTTACTTCCTCGATCAGAAATATAACCATCTGGCGATACGGAAGATCTGTGAAGGGAAGGAAGTTCTGGATTGCTGCACCCATACGGGCGGTTTTGCCTTAAGTGCAGCCAAGGTGGCAAAAAGCGTCATCGGCATCGATGCCTCACAGCTGGCGATCGATCAGGCAAAGGAAAACAGTGAACTCAACGGTTTTGACAATACGGAATTCATCGTTGCGGATGTCTTTGATTATCTGATCGAAATGGAAAAAGAAAAGATACGTTTCGATGTCATCGTTTTGGATCCGCCGGCATTCACCAAGTCGAAGAACTCGGTGAAGAATGCATCCAAAGGCTATAAGGAGATCAACTACCGGGCGATGAAACTGTTGAGACCCGGAGGATTCTTGGTCACCTGTTCGTGCAGCGAATATATGCCGCGTGATCTGTTCATGAAGATCATCTTATCGGCAGCCAATGATTCTCATAAGAGACTGCGTCTCGTGGAGAACCGTGCCCAGGCACCAGACCATCCGATCATGCTGGGAAGCAATGTTTCCGACTATCTCAAGTGTGTGATCGTACAGGTAAATGACAGATAAAGAAAAGATGGGGGATCCCATCTTTTTAAGCTAATCTGACCTCTTTGATGCCTTCGACTTCGTCTAAGAGCAATGCTTCGACGCCTTCTTTCAAGGTGTAATCCAAAGCCATGCAGCCGACGCAGGCACCATGTACACTGACGTAGACGATATCGTCTTCCAGTTTGACGAACTGGACATCGCCGCCGTCGTTTTGAATGTATGGTCTGACTTTTTCGATCGTCTTTTCGATCTGTCTGATCTTTTCTTCTCTATCCATGTTAATCATCTCCATAAAAAATATAACACTATACTTACCAGAATTCCAAGGAAAACGCCTGTGACCAGTTCGAGTTTTGTGTGACCGAGGACTTCTTTGAATTTCTCATCGTAGATCGGGTCTTTCATCTCAATGATATATTTGAGATCTTCGACCAGCTGTTTGGTCAGAGAGATGTTCCTGCCGGAATAATAGCGGACATTCACGGCGTCGAACAGCACCACGACCATGATCGCGAAGGCGATCGCAAAATAGCTGGAGTCAAAGCCTTCTTTGAGTCCTACGGAAAGACAAAGGGCAACGACACCGGCAGAATGGGAACTCGGATAGCCTCCGGATGCGATCAGATACTGCAGAGAAAAGTCTCCTGTCTTTACCAGCATGATAAAGGGTTTGACGCCTTGAGCGATGCAGACGGCGATCAGAAAGGAGACGATCGGATAATAATTCTTTAACATACCTGCAATATTATATCATGTTATAATGGTTCAGGTATGAGCTGTATCAACGATTATAAAGTAGGAATGACCGTCTATGGAAAGATCACCGGCATCAAGCCGTATGGTGCTTTTGTCAAGTTTGACGACGGTGTCACGGGCCTTATCCACATCTCGGAGATCTCCAACGGATTTGTGAGAAACATCGACAATTTCGTGCAGGTGGACGAATATGTGATGGTCAAAGTCATCGATATCGACCGCGATCACAAACAGCTCAGGCTGTCGTTCAAGGCACTGTCACAGAACACCAGACGCTATACCAAACGGGTCAAGTTTCAGGGCATGCCGGAGTCGATCAAGGGTTTCGGTACGATCCGCGACCATATGAACGAATGGATACTTAAGGAGAATGAGAGGTCGAAATGACCTCTTTTTTGATGATTTTTTGAATTTGTTTTAGGTATCGGCCCTCTTTTTTACAAATAATGGGTAGGAGGTTATCCAGATGATAAAAAAGGTCCTGCTGATACTCATCGATCTGATTTGTGTTTTCGTATGTCTGTTCTTCTCGATCAGTGCTTATGTGCGCTATCGGGAAGACTACATCAGGATCCCCATCGCATCCCACCAGTTGCATCAAAGGACGCAGATCAAAGAAGAAGATCTTGTATTGACCGATGTGCCAAGAGCATACCTGAGCGAAGATGTCTGTACGGATAAAAAGGAGATCTTAGGCAGATACGTGAAGCTTTCCTATTCGCTTGCGAAAGGTTCTCTGATCTACAAAGGGGCATTGGAGGAAGATATACGGGATCTCTCGCTCACGCTTTTAAAGGAAGGCGAGGTGAGCTACGATCTCTATGCTTCCGAGGTGAAGATCAATACCGGTGTGCTTTCCGTGAATCTGAATGTCGATGTCTATCTGTCCATCAAGACCAATGACAAGACGATGTCAGACTTACTTTTAAGCAACTGCCGGGTGATCGGTCTTTACGATATGCAGGGCAGGCCGATCCGGGATTATCAGACGGATCAAAGGATCATGATCGTTTCGATCGCTGTCGAAAAACCGCATGTAAGCATGCTCAACAAAGCTCTGATGGCCGGAAATCTTTCGGTATTTATGGGTGATGAAAGCTATCGGTCCGATCAGCGGGCAAAGCTCAACGAAGAAGCCGAGGTATTGTCTTACCTTCAATGATGGTATGATGGTATCGTGAAAAAGTTTTTGAAAGCTGCCGCACTGTTATTGTGGATGGGCGTGATCTTCTATATGTCGGCACAGCCGCAATTGGAATCCGAGGTCACATCCAATCTGGCGACAGAGCTTCTTTATAAGATCTACAGTTTCTTATTTCCGGCCGGCATCCCTTTGGCGGATTTCTTTGACCGATATGGCCAGTTTATCCGCAAGCTTGCCCATTTTACGGAATTCATGATCCTGGGGATCCTGATCAAGACCAATTACATGGAATACTGCAAGAAAAACACGTTCCTTGTCCCTTTGCTGCTGTCAGCGGCATATGCGGTAAGTGATGAGTTTCATCAGCTTTTCGTTGAAGGTCGTTTCTGTTCCGTCAAGGACATGCTGATCGATACTTCCGGAGCATTTCTGGGGATCCTTGTTTATCATCTGGTCGCAAAAGGATGGAAAAGAAAAGAAGATGCCTGATCCTGTTACTTTTATTATGCGGCTGCAGCAGACAGCGTAGCGCAGCCTGCAGCAGTTTTGACGGAAACGATTCCCTGACTTTATATCTCAAAGGCGAAAACGATCTTCTGCGTACAGTCGAAGCGGAAGAGGTTTTCGTCATTTCGGGAAACGTTCTGGCAAATGAAGTGTTTTATAAAGATCTCATACGTCAGTTTGACCGATGCAGCCGGCTGGAAGAGGGGAAACTGATCCGCCGCTATGCCCTGGTGATCGATGATGCCTATTCGTTTTCCAGGACGTTGGAGGCTCTGAAGGCAAGGAGGTTCACCTGTGTCGAATGATCTCATGCCAAGGGAAAAAGCCCTGGAATTCGGCATCGCTTCTTTGAACGATACGGAGCTGCTGGCCCTGATCATCAAGAGTGCTTATAAAAACAAGAGCGTCTTCGATCTGGCAAAAGATGTCATCGAGCTGGCAAACGGCTTTGAGAATCTGCTGAGTCTCAATTACGAGGAACTGGTGAGCGTCAAAGGGATCAAGAAGGCCAAGGCACTGGAGATCCTGGCGATACTGGAGATCGCCAAACGGCTCAGCAGGGTGGATCATGTCTCGGAAGCGGAGCTCACCTCGCCAAACAAAGTCGTGGAGTGGCTCCGTTTCAATCTGGGTTTCTGTTCGCAGGAACAGTTCTTCGTCATCTATCTCAACGGACGTAACCGCATCATCCGCTCCGAGGTCATGTACAAAGGAAACAAGAACATGGCGACGGTCGGGGTGGATGAGATCTTACGCAAAGCGATCCTGATGAAAGCTTCGGGTATCCTGGTTGCTCACAATCACCCCAGTGACAGCGTGAGGCCTTCACACGCCGATGTCGAACTGACCCAGAGGCTCGCCAAAGCCTGCGAACTGGTGTCGATCCCGCTGGTCGATCATATCATCGTTTCCAAAAGCGGCTATTTTAGTTTTAAGAATCATAGTATGTTAGAATAAGGTTGTGAAAAAGATCATAGTGTTTTTTATTTGTATCATGTTGAGCGGATGCATGAGCCAGAGCGATCTGAGCCAGAGGCTGGATGCGGTCTTTTCTCAGGAGATGAGTGCCGAGACCATACGCCGCAACAACTATTCCCAATATATCGACTATTATCTGCCAAGCGGGACCGGAGAACTGGAAGGCGATATGCTCAGCAGCCGTTTCAGTTACAATGCATCGAGCTTTGTCATGGACATCAACATCTCCGGTATCATCAATGAGCGTTATTATCGTGATCAGATGATGCAGGACGAGGGCTTCTTCGATCCTTCGAAGCTGGTCTACGAAAGAAGCAGCACCTATATGGATATGGATGGAAGGGAACATGCGTATACCTACCGCGTGTATTCCTATGAAAACAGATATCTGTCGTACTTCCAGTCCAAGGATCTGCTGTTCTACGGCTATGCCTCCTTATCGGACATCGCCGACATGACTTCACGCATCCTGCTGATGGCAAAAAGCGCAGCGATCCGTGAGAGCGATGTGATCAGCGCATATTCGTCCAAGACCGAGGTGGACTACGAGAAGAAACAGGTCAACCTGTTTGAAACGATCATGCCGGTCAACGGCAATGTCAACGACTTCATGATCGATAAAGAAGATGGCGGCACTTCGCAATAGCGCATCTTAGAGTACTTAAAATGTTGTAGAATGGAAAAAAGAAGAGGTGGGAAATGAAGAGCGATATAAAGAAGAAATTTATTGATATCCTGTTTGAGCCGGAAGAAGACGAAGAAGAAGTCTACGTCAAGCCCAAAGCGGAACCGAAACCTGTCAAGAAACAGGAGAAGCCTGTAAAGGCCGCGGATATCTTATATCGTAAACCGGAAAGATCCGCTTTCATCGACCTGGAAGATAAGAAGAAAAAGAAAGAGGAAAAGAAAGAACCGGAAAACGTATACGGCGACTATGAATTCTCTTCGCAGATCTCGCCGATCTTTGGTGTGATCAAAGAAAACAAACCGGAGATCAAAAGCTCAGCTGCTGTCAATGAATCGCTGACCAGCAGACCGGATTCATCCCATCTTGAGATCATCACTTCTCCGATCTACGGCTACGGCAGCAGAGAAGAATACGAAAAAGATCATCCGGATCTTTTTGCCGGTCTTGTCGACACCGATGAAGAAGAACTGCATCGTCTGCTTGACGAAGACTATGGCTATGATGATCACACATACGATGACATTGATGATAAGGATGAACAGGAAGAGATCAATCTGTTCAATTCCTACGAGGAAGAATAATGTATTATTTTATCGGTATCAAAGGCACGGGAATGGCGTCTCTGGCAGCGATGCTGTATGACTTGGGCAACGAAGTCTGCGGTTCGGATCTGTCAAAGCACTTTTTCACGGAAGATGAACTTGTAAAAAGGGGGATTAAGATCCTTCCTTTTGATGAAAACAATATCAAGCCGGAATATACGGTCATCATCGGTAACGCATTCTTAGAAGACTTCCCGGAAGTCGTCAGGGCAAGAAAGCTCTGCAAGTGCTATCGCTATCATGAGTTCTTAGGCGAACTGATGAAGGACTATAAAACGGTATCGATCGCCGGATCCCATGGCAAGACAACTACGACGACCATCACCAAGACCGTGTTCTCCGCATTCAAAAAGACCGGTTATCTGATCGGTGACGGCGAAGGGTTTTTAAGCAAAGACAGCGAGTATCTTTGCGTGGAATCTGATGAATTCCGCAGACATTTTGCGCAATATCATCCGGAATATGCGATCATCACCAACATTGAGATCGACCATGTCGACTACTTCAAGGATGAGCAGGATTATTTCAACGCTTATCAGGAATTCGTCAACAACGTCAAGGAAGCCGTCTTCTATCATGGCGACGATGTATGGTGTCAGAAGCTCGTCTTCCCGCAGAAGGCTTTCTCCTTCGGATTGAGCGAAAATAACGACTATACTTTGAAGGATCTTCATTCCGATACTTCAAGATCCAGCTTCGATCTTTCATACAAGGGCGAAGTGATCGGACATTACGATGTGCCATTCGTCGGTGATCATCTGATGATCGATATCCTTGGCGTCCTGGCACTATCCCACTACATGGGCTTTGATCCTGAAGGCGTAGAAGAGGCTCTGAATTCCTATGTCGGACCGAAACGCCGCTATGTCGTAGAAGAATACAAGGACACGATCTTTGTCGATGACTATGCGCATCATCCGACGGAAGTCGGCGTGACGATCGAAGCATCCCGCAAACGTTATCCGGATAAAAAGATCATCGCCATCTTCAAACCGCATCGTGCTTCCAGAGTCCTGTATTTCGCAAAACAGTTCAAAGAAGCTCTGGAAAAAGCGGATGAGATCTACCTGCTTGACTTCACTTCGATCGACGACAAACAGGATGGAACGGACATCGATATCACCTATCTTGCCAGGATGATCCCGGGCTGTCACGTATTGCCGGAGAACGAAGAAGGGGCGAAGATGCTGGCACAATACAAAGGCGAGTGTCTGGTGTTCATGTCCAGCAAAGACATTTACAATATCGCAGAAATGGTGAAGGAACTCTTGTGAGTTCCTTTTTGTTGTAAAGGCATACAGGCGATTGAAAAATTTTTCATGATGGATTAGAATACTTTATAAGGAAGGTATATCTTATGGACGCTTTTATCATTGCATTCAGTAATCTTTGTACAGACCTATTGCCGATCTTGGGTGCGGTCTGTTTAGTCTGTGTCATCATACTGCTTATAAAACTGATCAAAGTCATGTCGAGTGTCGATTCCACACTTCTTAAGACACACGGTACGATCGAACTGGTCGACCGTTCGATCGAAAAGGTACAGGCACCTTTGGATACGGTAGCTAAAGTTTCCGGTACAGTCGACAGGGCACATGATGCCACTTTGGAAGCTGTCAATCAGGCAAAGGACTTCGTCACTAAAAACGCCGGTGACATCAAGGAGAGAGTGATCGCTTTCGTCAAAGATGACGAGAAGAAGGAAGAACTCAAGGAACCGAGTCCCGAAGATATCATAGGAGGCAGGTAATGGAAGAGAAAAAAATCGAAGAATCATTGAGGGAACTGATCGAAGACCTCAAAGAAAAAGTCGATGCACTGACGCAGAATGCGCAGGATGATGATGAAAGCATCGCCGAAAAGGCGGAAGCCATAAAAAATAAAGCTGTCAAAGTATTCAACGGCGCATCTGAGAAACTGAAAGGCATGATCGAGGATGCGGTCGATGAAGAAGAAGTATCCAAAGTCATCGAGACCGTCAAGGTAAGATCGAAAGACCTGTACGAGAATGCTTTGGAGAAGATCAATGCCCTGAAGGCGGAAAAGGTTCAAACAGAAGAGTCTTCACAGGCTGCAGAAGAAGAAAAAGAAGAAGACAAGGATGTCTTTGCGGAGGCGAAAAACGGGATCGATCAGATCATCTCGAACGTCGGCGAAGAGATCAATAATTTTGTTAACAGAGAAGATGTCAAAAATGCTGTCGAGAAGACGAAAGAAGGTGTCGTCGACGCTGCTGAAAAAGCACTTGAGATCTTGAAAGGGTGGCTGGCACCGGAAAGAGAAGATAAATGAAAAAAGTCACGATCTATGAAGTAGCAAAAGAATCCAACGTATCATTAGCGACTGTCTCCAGAGTCATCAACGGCTCCACCGTTGTCAAGGAAGATACCAGAAGAAGAGTTGAAGAAGCCATCAACAAGCTCGGATACAGACCCAACGCCATCGCGCAGGGCCTGGCTTTGTCACGCACGACGACTGTCGGCCTGATCATTCCGTCCACTTCGATCTCTTTCTCGGGCAGAGTCATCAACGGTCTTTGCGATGTCGCCAAGATCTATGATTATTCCGTCTATCTTCACACGATCACGGAAGGCGTCACGGATATCAAAGAGATCATCGATGATGTCATCAAGGCCAGAGTCGACGGTGTGATCATCTATGCCGACAAGGATCTCGATGATTCATTGAAGCTTCTTGAAGAATACAATATCCCGATGGTCGTGATGTGCTCACAGGTCTCTGCCGAGAACATCTGTTCCGTCTATGTCGATTACAGGAAAGCGGTATTCGAGCTTTGCGATTCCTATCTTGAAAAAGGCATCGAAGACATCGCGATCTTACAGGATCACAGAAATGATGTCGTTTCCCAGCTCATGAAATCCGGAGCCGAAGAAGCGTTCAGGAAGCATGGCAAAGAATATAAGGGTTATATCGAAGTATCCAAGGATAACCGCTCCACATATAAGTTCTTGAAGTCTTATTTCAAGACGCACAGACATCAGGTCTTCGTGGCCAACCGTGACTCGCAAGCCATGGCTGCCCTAAACGCATCTCAGGGCTGCGGCATCTCGGTACCGGATGATATGGAACTTGTCTGTATGAACGAAAGCAAGTATACTTCTTCTGTAAGACCGGAGATCTCCTCGTTCGTCGTCCCGGCTTACGATCTTGGCGCGATCTCCATGAGACTGATGACCAAGATGCTCAAAGACGAGCAGGTAGAAGAAAAGGAGAAACACCTCAATGCGCTGTTCTCTCCGAAACAAACGACAAAGGAATAAAAGAATATGGGAATTTATGAAGATTTAGTATGGCGCGGGCTCATCAAAGATGAGTCTTCTCCTGAGATCAAAGACCTTTTGAACAAAGGCGGTCTCACTTTTTATATCGGTACGGACCCGACCGGCGATTCGCTGCATATCGGTCACTTCTCATCCTTTCTGATCTCCAAGAGACTCAAGGATGCCGGACACAATCCGATCTTGCTGGTCGGCGGCGGCACAGGTCTGATCGGCGATCCAAAACCCGATGCCGAACGTCCGATGATCACGGTCGAAGAGGTCTCTCACAACTTCGAATGTCTGAAGAAACAGGCGCAGGATGTCTTTGGTTTTGAGGTGGTCAACAACTATGACTGGCTCAAAGATTTCAGCTACATCGAATGGCTCAGAGATGTCGGCAAATACTTCAATGTCGGCTATATGCTGAATAAGGATATCGTCAGAAGAAGACTGGATGAAGGTATCACATATACCGAATTTTCTTACATGACGATGCAGGCCTACGACTTTCTTCACCTCTACCAGAACCGCAACTGCGTGATGCAGGTAGCGGGTCAGGACCAGTGGGGCAACATCACTGCCGGTATCGAGCTGATCCGTAAGAAACTGGGCAAGGAAGCCTATGGTTTCACGATGCCGCTTCTTACCAAGTCTGACGGACAGAAGTTCGGTAAGACCAACGGCAAGGCGATCTGGCTGGATATCAACAAGACCTCCGCTTACGAGATGTATCAGTTCTTCGTCAATTCCGAAGACAGCAAGGTCATCGATTACCTCAAATTCCTCACATTCTTATCAAGAGAAGAGATCGAAGCTCTGGAAGTTTCCAACAACGAACATCCGGAACTGCGTGAAGCACATAAGGCTCTGGCAAGAGAAGTCATCACATTCTTGCACGGCAGACAGGCATACGATTCCGCCGTCAAGATCGCCGAGACTTTCTTCAAGGGCAATCTGAAAGACCTCACTTACGAAGAGCTCAGGCAGGGTACTGCCGATCTTGAGCGTACGCAGATCGAAAACGGTCTGCCTTTGATCAACGCTCTGGTACAGATCGGTGCCTGCAAGTCCAACCGTGAAGCAAGAGACCTGATCAAGGGTTCTTCGATCTCCGTCAACGGAGAGAAGGTCACCGACATCTCTTACATACTGAACAGAGAAGACGCATTCAATAACGAACTCACCATCATCAAGAAAGGCAAGAAGTTCTACTACGCTGTCGAATTTTAAAATGAAGAAATTACTGATCGTATTGAGCCTCTTGCTTTGCCTGTGCGGCTGTGAAGAAGACGGCAAGCAGGTGGCAAATCCTGATGACAGATATCTGTATATCATCGAAATGATCAACGAGCATGATAGTTTTCAGGAAGTCTCGAATTATTTTGATATCAGTACAGAGATGGCAAAGATCGAAAACGGCTACCGTTATTACATCACTGTCGATAATCCGCGTATCGCCATGTATGACATCGAGATCCTGGCGATCGAAAAGAATGTCGATTACCGCAACAACATGGCGGCGAACGTCGGCATCTTTGAAGACAAGGAATATAATATGGTGCCCAACCAGGCCAACAGTTCGAAAGGCTATTTCAAAGGAGTCGTCGTTTCCGGCATCTCCAAAGAGCCTTCCACGACACTGTATATTTTCGTGCAGTTCAAGAATGCGGATTACTCGATCGTCCGTTCCGAATATTTCCGGCTCGATGTGAGCTATGAGGAAGAATGATGAATAAAGAAAAGATGAAACAATCTTTACTGATCGGAGCTTTAACGAGCTCCTTTGGTATTTTTGTATCCAAATTGCTGGGTCTTTTGTATTATTCTCCTCTTTCCGCGATCGCCGGTGAATCGAATATGGCTTTCTATTCGATCGTCTATACCTATTACGACCTGCTGCTGCAGATATCGCAGGCCGGCATCCCGTTTGCCATCGCTGCCTTGGTCGCAAAATACTATTCACGCAACGATTTCCGCGCCGTGCTTCTGGTAAAGAAGATGGGCACTTCGATCGTTCTGGGACTTTCGCTTTTTACCGGCATCTTCCTCTTGCTGGCGGCGGAGCCGATCGCCAGGCAGTCGCTTGGTGTTTCCGCGCCTTTGGAAGATATACAGAATCTCAAGACGATGTTTGCGATCCTGACGGTCGCGGTCATATTGGTGCCGCTGCTCAGTTCGCTTCGCGGTTACATCCAGGGGCTCAAGCGTCTGGACCTTTATGCTTCTTCGCAGGTACTCGAACAGTTCGTCAGAGTCTTTTCGATCCTGATATTCGGCTATCTGTTTGTCGTCGTTCTGCATTTCAAGAACATCTGGGCGATCTTCATCGCCATCGCTGCCGCATCGCTTGGCGCTCTGGCTGCCTTCTTCTATACCAAGATATTGGGCAGACAGGATGAAAAAAATGTCGTCATTCTGGCAAAGAAACAGCAGGAAGAATCGCTGATGAGCGAAAAGGAGATCGTCAAAGAGATCCTTTTACTGGGCATTCCCTATGTGATCATCTCATTCCTGGGAACAGCCGGTCCTTTGATCAACACGACTTTCTTTCTCGATCACATGACCAGAGTCAACGGTCCGCAGGTCTATGAATCCGCGAAACTTTCCGCCGGCATCTTGCAGGCGAACATCGCCAAGATCTCCAACATCCCGTCCGTTCTGGCACTGGGATTCGGTTCGGGCATGGTCCCGTATCTGAGCGAATCTTTGGAGGCAAGAGACAACCGCAAGATCACGAAACAGATCAATCAGATCCTGGATACGGTGATCTTCATCCTGATGCCGATGATGATGATCTTCATCTTCTTCGCAAGGGATATCTACTTCATCATGTACGGCAACCGCAACCTCGATCTGGGTGCCTCTTTGTTTGCCGTATCCAATATCCAGATCTTCTTGGGAACGATCGCACCGATCTTCTCATCGATGATGATGTCGCTGAAATTAAGAAAAGAGGCGATCATCACTCTGATCGTCTCCTTCATTGCGAAACTAGTCACGTTCTTTCCGCTGGTCGCACTGTTCGGTGCCTATGGAATGATCTATTCCTCCGGCGTCTATTATCTGATACAGATCGTCTTATATTTCCTGGCTCTCCGCAAGAACTTCGGCATCAATGTCAGGGGTTCGATGCGCCGTTTCATCAAGACGACCGTTGCTTCTTTGATCATGGTGCTTCCGGCTTTTGTCATCCACATGCTGATACCGTTTGATTACACAAGCAGGATCATCGATGTGCTGATCATGGGCGTATTGGGCCTGATCATGCTGGCGATCTACTACGCCATCAGCGTGAAGATGCATCTGCCGCAGAAGATCTTCGGGATCAAGGATATATCCGTTCGCAAATTAGTCGCCCGTTTCCTTCGATAGATAGCTGATCACTTCTTCGATCAGTTTGGGCGGCGTCGAGGCGCCGGCTGTCACATAGACGTGCTTTGCACCTTGAACATCATTGAGATCGATATCATGGAAGTCCTGTATCAGCAGGACTTTTTTAATGCCGTGTTTTATTCCGATGTCCACCAGTTTTGCGGTGTTGTTGGATTTGACATCACCGACGACATATAAGACATCACAGTCTTTCAGATTGGCGATCGCCAGCTGTCTGGAAGAGGTGGCGCTGCAGATCTCTTCTTCGATGATGACCTGCGGATATTTCTCTTTCACTTCTTCAAAGAGGTCTTTGAGCTCAAGATAGGACATCGTCGTCTGGTTGGTCAGAAAGATCTTGTCGTTATCGATATGCAGGTCTTGTAACATCTTACTGTCACAGACCAGATGGATCCTGTCACTGATCGATAAAACAGCTTCCGCTTCCGGATGTCTCTTTTTTCCGAAGTATATGACATCATAACCCTGATCCAGGTATTGACGGATGATGTTCTGTGTCTTTAGGACGTCGACGCAGGATGCATCGACATAGGAAAGTCCTTTTTCGACCGCCTTGTTTTTGATGGCGTCGGAGATGCCGTGGGCTGTAAAGATCACGATGCCTTCATCGATCTGATCGAGAAGCTCGGACTTGTCTGTATGGGTATCGTCAAGCGTGATGATGCCCAGGGAAAATAGTTCTTTCGTCACAAAGGAATTGTGTACCAGCATGCCTAAAACATAGACAGGCGTATCGGGATTGTCTTCTTTGGTCTTTTTGGCCAGACGGATGGCGTTGACGACGCCTTTGCAATAGCCGCTGGGAACGACTTTTTTTATTTCCATAACTAAATTATACAGTATGCTAAAATATATGCGTATGAACTCAAAACTCAAAGAAACAACAAAAAGATTTATCGAATTGAACGGTTTTGAAGAGCTCACGAAAGTGCAGGAGGAAGTTTTGAAATACACTTCTTCCAGCAGAGATGTGATCGCTTTGTCAAAGACCGGAACGGGAAAAACACACGCCTATCTGATACCGGTCATGGAAATGATCAATCCTGTTTCCGATAAGACACAGGTCCTCATCTCTCTGCCGACAAGAGAGCTGGCTTATCAGGTCTATCAGAACTGCCTCGTCATGAAGGAAGTCTATCCGGATCTGCGCATCCAGCTGCTTGCCGGAGGTACGGATAAAAAGAAATCGATCTCCAAGATGGAGAATACCCCGCATATCGTCATCGGCACACCGGGCAGGATCAAAGACCTGTTTATATCCAATGCCTTGCGCGTTGATTTTGTGCAGATGTTCATCATCGATGAAGCGGATATGACACTGGAATTCGGATTCCTGGAAGACATCGATATCGTCTTCTCCCACATGGTGAAGGATCCGCAGGTCCTGTGTTTTTCGGCGACTTTCCCGGAAGAACTCAATGTCTTTGTCAAAAAGTATCTGAACAATCCCAAGATCGTCAGAGTAGAAGACAAAAAGAGGGATCCGCGCATCAATCATGTCCTCGTCAATTGCAAGCACAAGGAATATAAGGAAGTGGTCTATGACATCCTTCCCGGTTTCAAGCCTTATGTCTGTCTGATCTTCGCAAATTCGAAAGATGAGGCGGATGAGACTTATGAATATCTGACGGAGAAAGGGGTCAAAGCCTTGCTTTTACACGGCGGTCTGGATTCCCGGAGCCGGCAGAAGGCCATCAAGGATCTGCAGGCCAAGAAGTATTCCTATGTCGTAGCTTCCGATGTCGCCTCCAGAGGTATCGATATCGATGGCATCTCCCATGTCATCTCCATGGGTCTGCCCAAACAGCTGCAGTTCTATATGCACAGGGCAGGCAGGACCGGCCGAAATGAAAAAGACGGTACCTGTTATCTTCTTTACAAGGAATCCGATCTTGATGCGATCCGCACTCTGAACAAGAAGGGCGTCAATTTCCTGGCGAAAGAATACAAGCGCGGCAGCTGGAAGGAAGCCAACAATCCGACGGCAAAGAAACAGGTCAAGGCCGATGTCGAGGAAAAGGCGATCGTCAAGTCGCTGTACCGCAAGAATGAAAAAGTAAAACCGAACTACAAGAAAAAGAAGAACGCACAGGTCGAGAAGATCAAGCGCAAAAAGAGAAGAGAATTCATCCAGTCCAAGATCAAGGAAGAACGTCTCGAACGGTACAAAGAGAAACAGCGAAACAAGGCAGAATAGCCTTGTTTCTTATATAATAGGGTAGTATGAATTTAAGATCGTATATCGGAGATTCCGATTTTTATAAAAAGGTGTATCGCATTGCGCTGCCTTGCGCTTTGTCGCAGTTACTTTTGTCGTGCCGCTCGATCATCTGTTCGATCATGGTCTCTTCGATCGGCATGGTCACGGCAGTAGGCAACGCCAACAATGTCATCTACCTGCATGACTATCTCTTATGGGGACTTGAGGCCGGTGCTGCACTGTTCGGCGCACAGTTTTTCGGTGCCGGACAGTATAAGAACATGGCGAAGACCCAGGGTCTTTTTCTGACTTCGTCTTTATTGAATGCGCTGTTCTGGATCACTGTGGTCTTTGTCTTTGGCGACAGACTGCTTTTGTTTTATCTCAACGACCTGGAGATCCTTCCATATTCCTGGACGTATCTTCGCTATGTGATGATCTCACTGATCTTCATGTGCATCACGACATCCTTTCGAAGCATGTATCAGGCCATGCATAAGACGAAAGTCGCATTCTGTATCTCCGGTTTTTATGTCCTTTTGAATATCTTTTGTAACTATCTGTTCATCTATGTTTTCCATAAAGGCGTTGCCGGAGCGGGCATGGCGGTCTTAGTCAGTGAATTCATCTGCTGCATCGCGACGATCTGTTTTGCGCTTCACGATCGGCCGGTCTTTCTTGTCGGGCTAAAGGAGATGTTTTCTTTCCATTCCGGTTTTGTGCTTCCGTTCATCGAGAAGGTACTTCCGATCGCGTTCAACGAAATGCTGTTTGGCTTTGGTCAGTCTTTGTTCAATAAGGCTTATGGCATGCTGGGTGCTTCTTCGATGGAAGTCATCTATGTGAGCTCCGAGATCCTTTCGTTGGCTTTGTTTGCCGTGTGGGGCTATGGAGAAGCGGTATCGATCATCGTCGGTACGCTGCTGGGTGAAGGAAGGATCGAACAGGCCAAAGAAGAATCCCGCTACCATCTCGGACTTTCTTTTGCGGTCGGTGCGGTATTGTGGATATTCATGGTGGCCTTATCACCGGTCTTTCTCGACCTTTATCATATCTCGGACCCTGTGATCTATGCCGACTGCACCAAGATGCTGACGGTCTATGGCTTCAAGGCATTCATGCGGGTCTTTACTTATGTCATGTTCTGTACCCTGAAGGCCGGGGGCGATTCAAAGATCTACAATGTATTGGATTCCGGGATCATGTATGCCGTAGGCATCCCGACCGCTTTTGCCGGCGTGTATTTCGGTACCAAAGACGTGGTCATGCTGGTATTATTATGTCAGATGGAACAGGTCGTCCGTTTTATCCTGACCTTGAAAAGATATAACAGTTATAAGTGGGCAAATAATTTAACGGAATTGGTGAACTAAAATGAAAGTTGGATTTATTTCGCTTGGCTGTGCCAAGAACCTCGTTGACAGCGAGAACATCATCGGCCTTTTTGATGACCCGTATTTTGAATATGAATATGATCTGAAGAAATGCGATGTCGTACTGATCAATACCTGCGGTTTCATACTGAGTGCCAAGGAAGAGGCGATCGATACGATACTGGAGATCGCCGAATACAAAAACGACAATCTCAAGAAGCTGATCGTGACAGGCTGTTTCGTACAGCGCTATCTTGAAGAATGCAAAGAAGAGTTTCCGGAAGTCGATCTTTTCGTTCCGATCCAGGATTATCCGAAACTTCCAGAACTTCTTTCGGAACTGCTCGATCATCGCTTCGTCCATACCTATGGCAAGACAAGAAAGCTCGCCAACAATTCCTATACGGCCTATCTGAAGATCTCGGATGGCTGTGACAACCGCTGTTCGTACTGCGCCATCCCTTTGATCCGCGGCAATTGCCGTTCCTATCCGATCGAAGACAATGTCGCGGAAGCGAAACGCCTTTTCGAAAGCGGCGTCAAAGAGCTCAATGTCGTTGCACAGGATACCACATATTACGGTCATGACCTTTACGGCCGTTTCGCCTTGAAAGATCTGATCCATGAACTCGACAAGATCGATTTCAAGTGGATCAGGATACTGTATATGTATCCCGATGAGATCGAAGAAGATCTTCTGATCGAAATGTCTGAATGTAAGAGAGTTCTGCCGTATTTTGATATCCCGATACAGTATGGAAATGACGAGATCCTCAAGCTGATGAACCGCCGGGGAAGCGTGGAACTGATCAAAGGAAAGATCGCTCTCATCCGTAAATATTTCAAGGACGCCTACATCCGAACGACGCTGATCGTCGGTTTCCCGCATGAAACGGAAGAGACTTTTGAAGATACGCTGCGGCTTGTCGAAGAAGTCGGTTTTGACTCTCTGGGTGCCTTTACTTATTCGCCGGAAGAGGATACCAAGTCCTACGATATGGACGGTCAGGTGGAAGAAGAAGTCAAGCAGGAAAGATATGAACGTCTGATGTCTTTGCAGCAGCAGATCGTCAATAAGAAGAATGAAGCCAGGGTAGGAAAGACCTATATCGCTTTGATCGAACGCTATGAACCACTGTTTGACCGCTATGTGGCAAGAAGTTATATGTCGGCACCCGACGGGATCGATGGCATCATCTATGTGAACAGCGATGAGCCGCTTACGGTCGGTGAATTTTATGAAATTGAAGTTAGCGGATATCAAAACTATGATCTGCTTGGTATAATGAAGAAAAACGAGAGGTAATATAATGGATTATTATGTAGGAATCGATTTAGGCGGTACCAATGTCAGAATTGCCAAAGTGGACGATGATGGAAGGATCGTCCAGGATGTCATCGCACCTTCTCATGGTTTGGAAGGACCGGAAAAGATCGAGGAAAACATTCTTGAGCTGCTGAAACAATTTGATCTTTCCGATGTCAGATCGATCGGTCTGGCGATCCCGGGTCCTGTCGATGGCGAAAGAAATGTCATCACCCAGGCGACCAATATCCCGGGATGTGAGGGATATCCGTTTGCCGATAATATGCAGAGAGTCACCGGTATTCCGGTATTCCTGGATAACGATGCCAATGCCGCAGGTCTGGCAGAAGCGGTCCTGGGTGCCGGCAGAGGCTATCATGAAGTTTACTTCCTGACCCATTCGACCGGTATCGGCGGTGCCCTGGTCATCGACGGCAAGGTCATTTCCGGTCATAAAGGCTACGCAGGCGAAGTAGCCAACGTCATCGTCGATCCGGATGCCAAACAGTATCCGGTCTATTCCCACCTCAACAGAGGCGGTGTGGAATCGGTAGCTTCCGGTACGGCGATCGGTCTGATCGGCAGAGACCTGATCGGTGAGAAGGGTGATTCGGCCAGAAAAGTCTTCTTACTGGCCGGCGAAGGAAATGAAGTGGCGATGGCGATCGTCGATAAGATGTCGAAAGATTTTGCGACCTGTCTGGCAGCGATCTCTGCGATCTGTGCACCGGACTGCTTCGTCATCGGCGGCGGCTGTTCGCATTCTTCCGCGATCTATTTCTCCAAAGTCAAAGAATATTTCCGCTCCATGGCTCACGAGGCTATGAGAGATGTTCCGATCTTGAAAGCACAGCTGGCAGAACCGGGCGTTCTTGGCGCAGCGATGATAGGAAAGTCACATTTAGGTTAGTTTTATGAATTATGCAGATCTGAAAGCATATATCGTCTCCGAACAGATCGATCCTCTTTTGAAAAAGGTCATCTGCGAAGACGACCTTTCGAAAGAAAAACAGAGATATTTGAAGCTCCTTGACCGGGCTTATGAATTATATGGTGACGGGGATTATCATTTCATCTCTTCACCGGGCCGTTCCGAGATCGGCGGCAACCACACCGACCATCAGCACGGTCATGTCGTTGCGGCAGGTCTCAGCATCGACAACCTGGCTGTCGTGAAGGCAAACGATAAGAACATCGTCAATTACCGTGACGGTGATTTCCGTATCGCACCGGTCGATCTGGATGATCTTTCCATCAGAGAGGAAGAGATCAATACATCGGAAGCTCTGATACGCGGTATCGCGTACCGCCTCAACAATCTCGGTTATCGCTACGGCGGTTTTGATGCCTTGTGCGAATCCAGAGTCCTGGTAGGCTCAGGCATCTCTTCTTCGGCATGTTTTGAAGTCATGCTGGTGGAGATATTCAATACTTTATATAACGACGAAGAGATCGATCCGATCCTCCGTGCGAAGATCGGCCAGTTTGCCGAAAACACCTATTTCGGAAAACCGAGCGGACTGCTCGACCAGATGGCGATCTCGGTAGGCGGTTTTGTGACGATCGACTTCAGAAGACCGGAAGAACCGGTCATCGAGAACTTTGATTTCTCATTCTCCGATCACGGTTATGAGCTGATACTGGTCAACACCAAGGGCGATCATTCCGATCTGTCCCATGAATATGCGGCAGTACCGAATGAGATCAAGAGTGTTGCAAGAGAACTGGATGTCGATTATCTGGCGGATTCTTCTTTGGAAAAGCTTCTCGCTAATTTCAAAGAGATCCGTGAAAAAGTCGACAACGACCGTGCGATGCTCAGAGCCTTACACTTCTACAACGAAGATAAACGGGCCGTGGAAGAAAGGGAAGCGATCCGAAACAACGATATCGAAAAGCTTCTGTTCCTGATGAAAGAATCGGGAAGATCTTCCTTCGAGTATCTGCAGAACGTCTATCCGGCATCCCGCGTCAATTCCCAATCTTTGGCGATCGGCCTGGCTCTGGCAGATATGTATCTGGGTCAGGAAGGTGCCTACAGGGTCCATGGCGGCGGCTTTGAAGGAACGATCCAGCTGATCGTACCTGTGGAAAAAGTGGAAGGCATCTCCAAACTGATGTGTTCGGTATTCGGCGATGACTGTCTTCTGAAGGTCCGTGTCAGACCGTTTGGCACAAAAACACTGATATAAGTAAAAATGCTTCTGTTCGGAAGCATTTTTTAAAGCAGCAACATGCGGTCATTGAGAAGATCTTTCTTTGTGGAGGAGCGGAACATTTTGATCAGATCCTCAACGGAGAGCTTTTCTTTTTCCTCCTTACCTAAATCAAGGATGATCTTTCCGTCGTGCATCATGATCAGCCGGTTGCCAAGATCCAAAGCCGTCTGCATGTTGTGTGTCACCATCAGACAGGTCAGATCGTTTTCTGTGACCGTCTTTTCTGTGAGTTCCAGGACTTTTTCTGCGCTTTGCGGATCCAAAGCAGCCGTGTGTTCGTCCAACAGGAGGAGCTTTGGCTTGCGTATGGTGTTCATGACAAGCGTCAGGGCCTGACGCATGCCTCCGGAAAGCGAACCGACCTGAACGGATAATTTGTCCTCCAGGCCCATATTCAAAGCGGCAAGCTTTTCTTTGAACTGTTTCCTGTCTTTTTCCCTTATGATAGAGAGCCAGCCGCCGTTTTTGGCAGCCAAGGCGAGGTTTTCTTCGACGCTCATATGCGGTGCACTGCCGGCCATCGGGTCCTGGAAGAGGTGTCCGATCTCGTTAGCACGTCTGTGCTGTGACTCTAAGGTGATGTCCTTTCCATCCATGAGGATGCTTCCCTGTTCGCAGATCAGAGCACCGGACAGACATTTCAAAAGGGTGGATTTGCCCGAACCGTTGGCGCCGATCATACAGATGAAATCGCCATCACGAATGTCCAGGGAAAGATCGTTGAGTGCGATCTTTTTATCCGGTGTTCCTTCATTGAAGATCTTGGTGAGATGTTTTATCTGTATCATCTGGCCTCCTTGAGC
>JAZQIF010000105.1:0-6056 GCA_045540935.1 Erysipelotrichaceae bacterium
CCGACTTCGTCTTCCCTTCGCAGTCTTCCGCATAGAAGGTATAGACCTGGGATACATCGGAGTGCAGATATACTTCGATGCGATCGTTCGGATTCAATAACGGTGAAAACTGCGGATCATACCTGGCATCGTAGATGTCCCTTGACAGATAGTAGCTGTAGGCATAGATGTCTTTGGACTCCACATGTAAATCGCTGTTTTTTACGAATACCGAACCTTCATTACAGCGTATGCCTTTTGTGGCATAAGGAAGTTCAAATAACGGAAAGACAGGCTCCTCAAGCCCCTCGAGTTTATACGCAAGCTTTGTAAAAAGCTTTGCCGACTCCGACACCGTCTGGATGTTGAGGAAACCGATGGCACTCGAGGCATTGAGGACATCGTTGATCGGCGTGATCCACTTTTTATCGATCCCTTTAAGGCCCACCAGAGCACCCATGATGCTTCCGACATTGCCGCAGTTGCAGTCCGTGTCCCAGCCGCAGCGATTTAACATCACCAGTGTCCTGGAGAAGTCCCCATCTCCATAAGACATCGCCATGATCATCAGTGCCATATTCGGAATGATGTGGCAGGTCCCCGGATACTTGTCGTAACCGTGATTTTCCTGGATATAGGAAAGACATTTTGTCCAATCATCTTTGTTGTCTTCGTAAAAGGAAAGGATCTCCTTAGCGACCTTGTAATATTCAAGATCCCTGTTTAAGTATTCCAGGGCGTCCCCGATGACCTTGTGGATGTCTTTTTCTTTCATCGCCAGCGTGATGGCCGCAGCAACGAACTTTCCGCCTTCGATGCCGTTGCGATCATGTGTGACGCTTGATGCCATGGCTGCCAGATCGACAGCTCTTTGAACATCATAGCCCGCTACATAGGCCCAGCAGTCGGAGAAGATCTGCCCGCCGATCTGTTCGGCCATCGTCAGACCGTTGGTCTCTTGAGATCCGGACATCGGCGCTTTGATGCCGTTCTTCAGATTCTCATAGGCCGTGTGTTCCGTAGATACGCCAATTCCGCCCCACCAGAAGAAACCTTTGTATTCCTGTAAGTAGTTCAGAAAGGTCTCACCGATCTTTTCGGCTGAGATCTCTTCGTGGTCCAGCAAAGCCCGTACGAAAAACAATGGCCCGTTTATATCGTCGTCTGCCGCATAGATGTCGTAGTCGACGAGGTAGCCTTCCTCGTCCGGATAGAACATCATGATCTTTTCGTGCGACCAGTTTTCGACCGGCGAACCAAGACGTACGCCGATGACTTTGCCAAGCCAGGCGGCATAGACGTCCTTCAGATATTCATGTCTGTTCTCTTCACTCAGCATGCGAAGTGTTCCTCAAAGAAAGCGATCGTATTGTCGGTCAGTTGTCTGGAAAGTTCCGGTCTGTCATTCCACTGGCCAAAGCCATGGTCCGCTTCATGTACGGTGCAGAGCTTTCTTTCCTTTGCCTGACAAAGCTTCTCATAAGCGTGAGTCGCCGTGTCATATGGAACTGTGGTATCTTCATCGCCATGGACGATGATGGCGAAACCTTCAAAACCCTTCAAGCCTAAAGAACAATCTGCCTTGGCCATCTGTTCGATGAGGTCTCTGGCCAATTTGATATCGGTGTTGTCGAAACCGTTATGGAAATCGACATAGCCTTTTTCTTCGCACTGTCTGAAAAGTTCTTCTTTACTGACGCCTAAGAAGCCTTCTTCCTTTCCGAATCCGTCATAGACGGCAGCTGCCCATAGGCCGATACACTTCACTTCCGGGTGTTTGGCGATATATAAGGAAGTGAGCCTTCCGCCCATCGAATAGCCGATCATGCCGACATCTTTTGATGAGAAGTCATAGGTGTCGTTCATGTAGTCTTGACATGTTTCGATGTCGGAAAGACAGTTTTCCAATGTATAGTTGATGAAGTCTTCTTTCGAAACATCGCAGCCCGGAAACCCCATCATGATGGCAGAGACGCCGTTTTCCGCAAGTTTCTTTGCGACTGTCAGAAATCTTCCGTCTTCCGTACGGTTTGCCTTGAAACCGTGGACACATAAGAGAAGTTTCTTCTTCTCATCAGCCTCCACAATCGTCACAGGGATCTGCGTGTTTCTTTTTGATGTGAGAGTCATTTCAAATGTTTTCATTCAGAGTTTCCTTTCCCTTCTATCTGTATTTAACCAAAAAAAACAGTACTATTTAACTATTTTCTGCTTCATTCTTCTTTCAAGTGATATATCTCATTGCCATGAGCTTTGCCGCCGATACAGAAACGATCGATCTTCACATCGATCCCTTCAAGATCTTTCTGCAGTCTTTTAAGCATCTGTCCTGTCTTTTCCTCTTCTGCTTCCTTGAACAGAGAGATATGCGGAAGATAGTTCGAATCGAATGTGTCGATCTCAATATCATACCTTTCTTTCAGATATGCATCGGTCTTTTCATGAAGTTTCTTCAGCTCTTCATATTCTTCAAAACAGATCCATAGCCTGTCTTTCACCTTCTTCAGACACCCATCATGTACAACGAAACAGGATGCTTCCGAAAGCATTTTTGAAAGATCCATTTGAATTTCCTCAAAACGATCCGTATAGAAGCTTCGCTTCAATGATATGTGTAAGAAATGATCGATGAAATGCCCCGACATACCAAGATCCTCATTGTATTGTCTGCACAGAGAAACGATCTTTTTTCTGCTTTCCTCATCGATCAGCATGTGTATCCACATCAGTTCCATACATCACTATTATCCCAAAGAAAAGGCGAAGGTGGTATTCTGAAAATATGAATGAAACGATGAAGATCTATCATGCCGGTTTCGACATCATCGAAAGACCGGACATCAGACACGGCCGGGCCAACGCCGACTTCGGTCAAGGTTTTTATGTCTCTCCCAACGAAGAGTTTTCCCGCCGCTGGGCAAAACATCGGAAAGGCGAAAAGACCTACATCAATACCTATGAACTCGATCTGAAAGATCTGAAGATCCTCGAACTTCAAAGAGATGAGACCTGGTTCTCTTATATCTATGACAACCGCTATCACAGAGAAGATACAAACAATGAATATGATCTCATCAGAGGCCCGATCGCCAACGATACGATCTATGATACCTTCGGCATCATCACTTCCGGCATCCTTTCCAAGGAAGAAGCGATGAAGCTTCTTCTGATCGGAAAAGAGTATGAACAGATCGTACTCAAGAGCGAAAAAGCCGTTTCCCATCTGAAGTTCATCTCTTATGAAGAAGTATCGGAAGAAGAGATCGCTTCCTATCATGATCTTCTGATGAAAGAACAGGAAGACTACCAGGAGAGATTCGTAACACTTCTGAAGACGTTCTGATATGAGAACATTCAGCATCATCGTCTTTCTGTGTGTCTTCACAGCGTTGTTTCTTTCCTTTCGCTTTGCGGCACACAAAGATCGAAAACAAAACAAATAAAATACCCGTTTATTTCATACATCTGTGCATCTGCCTGATCGCAGCCTTTTGCGTACGCTTCTTACAAAACAAGGCTCCAGATGATACCCTGGGCATTGCCTTGTTGAAATCTTCCGCTTCTTTGCCTACGGTCTTACTGGCATACGAAGGATACCGCATGAAAAGGAATGTATTCGACCGTTTCCTTCTGATCACGATCTTCATCGGCATGGCCGCCGATGTCTTCATCAATTTGTCCCCGGCAGCCGGAGCCAACCTTTTCGGGATCGGCCACATCGTCTATATGTATGCCTTCATCAAAGAAAAAGACCGTCACGTAAACAGGTCTTCCACGGTATATTCTTAAGCATCCTTATCGCGATCGTCTTAATTTTCTTATACTCACACATAAATTCCGTTGCGATGCATCTGATCGCCTGGATCTATCTCAGCATCCTGACTTTTACGACGATCTTTTCTTTCAGTATGAGAAAGATCGTCTTTATCGCATCTTTAGTCTTAACCCTGTCCGATATCCTGCTGATCATCAACATCCTGATCAGACCCGGTTTCTGGGCAAGCCTCTTCTCTTTATGTGTCTATTATCTTTCCCTTATCCTTTATGGCGTTTCGATCCGGGAAAACAAGCATCTGTATTGATAAAAAATAGCACAATATTGCTCACAGGAGAAATTATGCTGAAAACAACATACGAGACTCACAACTGGAAGCACCCACTCCTTCCCTTTATTTTTCACACCGACACGGTCAACTCCACCTACTGCCCACCAAACTGGCACGAGAATATCGAACTGCTCTTATGTCTATCGGGGCAGGGCTATGTCAAATGCGACGCCGAGACGCTGGATTTCACCCCCGGTACGCTGGTGGTGATCAACTCCAACGTCCTGCACTCGGTCCACAGCACCGATGAGGTAGTATACCGTTGCCTCATCATCGGCAATACCTTCTGTAAAGAAAGCGGACTGGATATGACCAAAATCCGCCTGCAAGACTCGTTGCGAGATGACCACGTATCCGCCCTGTACACCGCCGTCGTGGATGCTATCGGACAACACCAGGCGTGTCCGCAACAGCACAGCATCGCCCGTGTGCGCTACGCCTTGCTGGCGCTGCTCATCCAATTGTGTGAACGCTACACCGCCGACGACGAAAAGGTGGAGAACGCCGTTTCACCCTCGGTGGATCGAGTAAAGCACACCATCCTGTATATCAAAAACCATCTGTCGGAAAAACTGACGCTGGACGACATCGCTCAGCACGTAGGCATCAGCAAATACCATTTATCGCGGGAGTTCAAGGTGCTGACGGGGCAGACCGTGTTTGAGATGGTCAATCTCATCCGTTGCAAGGAGGCCAAACGGTTGATTATGAACGGCGCGTCGGTTTCCGAGGCGGCCTCCGCCTGCGGATTTGAAAATATCTCTTATTTCTCCCGCTGTTTCAAACAACGCTTCGGCACTCTGCCGTCTCAATATAAAAAATAGAGACCTGCTCTCTCATTGCTTGTGAGCAGCCGATCCATACACGCAAAAAAGCCGATGGGCAATAATGGCCCATCGGCTTTTTCTTATTTTACAAACAAATGGTACGCATTATCCCACAGAATCTTGCGGAACTCCTCCTCAGAGAAGTACATACTCATCAGGGTTGCCAACTCCTTGTCCGCCGCCCACATAGGATAATCGGTGCCGAACAGCACCCGATCCGCACCCCAGCGGCGCATCAGTTCCTCCGCCTTTTCGGCGGAAAGGCGGAAGAAGGAAGAGGAGCAGTCCACATACAGGTTGGGGGCGTGTCCCAGCTTGTCGCAGGCCTCTTCCCAAATGGAATAACCTGCCAAATGAGCGCCGATGAAGGTCAAATCCTTGTAAATCTCCAGCACGGGCAACAGCCGATTGGGATTGGAATAATCGTAGCGGTCGTCACCTGTGTGTAACAGGACGGGCAGGTGGTGCTCCTCGCACAATTCATAGATTTTCAGACAGCGATAGTCGTCAATCTTAAACGCCTGAATGTCGGGGTGCATTTTGACACCTTTGAGCCCCAATTCCAGAATATGCTCCACGTCGCCTTGAATGTCGGCGCTGTCGGGATGGAGCGTGCCGAGGCCTGTGAAACGGCCCTCTCCCTCGGCGACGGTGCGAGCAATAAACTCGTTAATGCTCTTCACCTGCTTCGGTGTCGTCGCCACCGACTGGATGACAAAATGATCCACACCGGCGGCAATCTCCTTATCCAGCAGGGTCTCCACCGTGCCGTCGTAGACGGAAGTAACGCCGTAGAAGGCGTCGGTGCCGCCCACTGCACGGGAGGCGATGGCGGCAGGATACACGTGACAATGGGCGTCCATCACTTTATACTGTCCGATCATTTGCCCTCACCTGCTTTGATCCATTCTACCGCTTCCTCACGCATTTTGTACTTGAGGATTTTGCCCGCCGCATTCATGGGGAACGCTGCCTCAAAACGGATGTAGCGGGGCACCTTATGCCGTGCCAAATGAGCGGCGATGTAGGCGGTCATCTCCTCCACCGTCATCTCCTCGCCATCCTTGAGGATGATACAGGCCATAATCTCCTCGCCGTACCGCTGGTCGGGCACGCCGATGACCTGCACGTCACGCACCTTGGG
>JAZQIF010000106.1:0-2783 GCA_045540935.1 Erysipelotrichaceae bacterium
AAGCGATATAGACGCCCGGCAGATACATGTGGATGTTGGCATTGAATTCGGCCATGAAGTCGATGATCTCCTCGATCCATTCTTTTTTCAGCTTGTTGAACTGGTATTTTTTATCTGTATGCAAGTCGATCAGTTCACAGCCGTTCCAGCCGATGATGAAATCGAACTGCCGGTGGGCGTTCCAGACTTTGTATTTATTGACGACATCATCTGCCGGCCTGCCGGAAGCCAGACCAAAAAGATAACCCCTGTCCTGTAACTCCCTGATCGTATCCAGGGTATAGGCGGAAGGATTGACTGCCGTCTTGGCGAGGGTACCGTCGATGTCGGCGGCGATGACTTTGATGTTGTCGAACATACGTTAACATTATAGCATTGTCAAAATGAATCAAATGTATAATAAGGGTATGAACTATGTCAATATCGGTATCATCGGTTCAGGCTTCATCGTTCCTGTTTTTATCAATGCCTCAAAGGCCTTTGAAGACTTTCATCTGCGGGCGATCTGGGGCAGACACGAAGAAAAACTGATCCCGTTTGAAAAAGAAGTCGATTACTATACGACGGACCTGGAAAGGATCCTGAGTGATGAAACGATCGATGTCATCTATGTGGCACTTCCCAATAAGTTACATTATGAATACGCCCTCAAGGCTTTGAAACACGGAAAACATGTCATATTGGAAAAGCCGTTCACGGTGCGTTACAAGGAAGCGAAAAAGCTCATCGATCTGGCAAGAGAAAAGGGCCTGATCATCTTCGAGGCGATCCCTTCCGGCTATTCGCTGCCTTATCAAGAGGCCAGGAAGCATCTCAAGGAACTTGGCGAGATCCGCATGGTCGTCTGCAACTATTCGCAATATTCCAGGCGCTATGATCGCTTCAAGAAAGGGGAGATCCTGCCGGCTTTCGATAAGAAACTGGCGGGCGGTGCTCTGATGGATCTAGGAGTCTATAACATCCGTTTTGTCATCTCGGCGTTCGGGATGCCGAAAAAGGTGGAGTATCATGCCAACATCGAAAAGGGCGTCGATACTTCCGGTATCCTTGTATTGGATTACGGGAAGTTCAAGGCGACCTGCATCGCGGCGAAGGACTGCAAGAGCGATTCCTATGCGATCATTCAGGGAGATAAAGGGTATCTGCGTTGCAACACGACGACAAGCCGGGCGGCCGACTTCACTTTGAAGCTCAATGACGGCACAGAAAGGCAGTTCAGCCAGAGCGAGAAGGGGGAATTTGCCTCCTGGAGCTGGCAGCTGAAGGAATTTGATCAGATCTATCGAAAGAAAGATCTTAATAAAGCATACGAATGGAACAGGCTGACCCTGATCGAGTCCAAGGTACTCGACAAGGCACTTGAGTCAGCGGATCTGAGTTATTAGGAGGGGAAATATGATCAATGTAGGTATCATCGGTGCAGGCGGTATCGTTCCGTTTTTCATCGAAACGACAAAAAAGGTCAAAGGTTATAAGTATGTGGGCATCGCTTCCAGAAGCGAAGAGAAAGTAAAGGCGGTCAAGGAGAAGTACGGGATCTCGTATTATTCGACCAATAACGATGATGTACTGAGCGATCCGAAGATCGATGTCATCTATGTGGCCGTACCGAACTCTTTGCATTATGAGATCGGAAGGAAGGCTCTGGAGAATGGCAAACACGTCATCATGGAGAAGCCGTTCTGTGCCAACTACGCCCAGGCAAAGAAGCTCATCGATCTGGCCAATGAAAAGGGTCTGATCATCTTCGATGCGGTGACGATGCTGCATATGCCAAATTATGCCAAGATCAAGGAACTTATCAGCGAGATCGGCGAGATCCGGATGGTCGACATCAACTTCTCGCAATACTCTTCCCGTTATGACAAGTTCAAGAAGGGCATCATCTTACCTGCTTTCGACCTTAAGATGGCCGGCGGTGCTTTGATGGACTTGGGCATCTACAACATCAACTTCACGATGGGCATCTTCGGCAAACCGAAGAATGTGGTCTACTACGCCAATAAGAAAAAGGGTGTCGATACTTCAGGCGTCCTTGTCATGGACTACGGAAACTTCAAGGTCAATGCCGTATCTGCCAAGGATTGTAAGGCTCCGTTACTGGTGTGCATACAGGGCGATAAGGGCTATATCCGTTCCAATGATGCGTCAAGTGTCTTAAAGAAGGTGGAGCTTGTTCTGAATGATGGAACAGTGAAGGAATATGCCCTCAACAGGCATCCGGATGAACCGCATTACGACGAATATGTGAAGTTCAAGAAACTGTTCAATGACAAAGATCTTGAAACGGCAAGGAAATACAACGAGCTGACCCTGGCGACGATGAAGGTCCTCGATAAGGCGCTTAAGAGTGCGCAGATATCATTCAGGTAGAGGAAGACTTCGGTCTTCTTTTTCTTATCTTTATATCGACATGGTCATATGAACCTTTGTTATTCCTGAAAATGGGAGATTGAAGGTTTTTTTAAAAATTTTTTTAAAAAAATGCAGTGTTTGTAAAGTCCTTTATTTAAAGGCTTTTATCAAATTTCTGTGTGAAATCTGTGTGATGGTACCCTTAACACAGTTACCGGGAAGTGTTATAATGTAAACGCTTGCAATAGCGTTAGGGCTATTACTAGAAAGAAGGATAATTAAATGAAAAAGATTCTGATGGTAATGTTAAGCATCGTCTTGGCATTAACGACTTTTGTTGGCTGCGGTCAGAAAGAAACACCTGCACCGGCAGACAACGGCGCCGCTGAACTTTCCGGTGTCAAAGCGATCATCGCGGAAGCGGAAGG
>JAZQIF010000107.1:0-2245 GCA_045540935.1 Erysipelotrichaceae bacterium
CTTGTGAAGGATGGCGATCCTTTCTTCATCTGTCCTCATGTGAATGATCCCTCCTTTCGGAAACAATAAAGTCCTTTCATATACAGAGATACGTAAAAGACCGGAATTCCCCTGAAAAAAAATAAAAAATGTTCAAAGAACTGTTAAAGTTTTTTGAAAATGTCACTCCGGTACCTGCCTTGGTTGAATGATCTCATAAAACTTTATTTCCTCCTTTTACCGTCCATATCATTAAGAAGTGCGTGTAACTGCTTCTGGGATTCAGCTTCATATGTGCCGCTTCTTCTTCTTTCTCCGGTTTTTATACAGTCATAAAGCCTGTTGTAACGTTCGATATATAAGTGTCTTGAAAAGACATCCTGATATACTGTGATCTTTGTACCGTCCGGCAGATCCAGCTGTTCTCCTGTATCATGCGCAAATGCGGAATACAGACCCATCTCGTAAGAAAAACAGAGAGAACGCATTATTCTGACAAAGCGGAACCGGAACAGTTTTGAATAGTCGAAGTCTTTTTCCATCGGCAGAAAGGCTTCATGGGGACCTGCAGGCGCAAAGGCAAATTTGGTGTTGATATATCTGACATAGAAGTCATTGAACCAGATATTGAGATCATCATAATTATCCAGTTTGATCCCCTTCTTACGGAAGCGGATGATGTCGTTAGGTATTCTGTTTTGAACAGTGCCGTTATATCTCTCCACTCTTCCTTTGGCTTCACTTGAATTGGCATAGATCATTTCAATATGAACAGATGACATCATCATCGCAAACTGGGAAGGTGTTCTCTCTTCTCCTTTGCTGGATACAAAGACCGAATCCCTGTCGGTATATAAAGCTTCAGGAATGCCGTGTTTTCTTAAGATCAGATCCATCATCTTGCAATAGCCGTAGGTACATTCGTGTTTTGCAAACCAGCCGGAAAGCACTTCGGTCGTTGCGTCATCCACCGCCAGATGGAGCACATAGGTTTCGCCTGTACCCAGCCAGTCAAACTCGGTCCCGTCGATCTGCACAAGTTCTCCTTTCCTGGGTCTTGGCTTCCTGATGGGGTGTGTGATGTGATCGCCGCTTACTCTGACCGGTTTTTGTAAAGGCGATTCCCATCCTTCTTTGATAAACAGTTGCCGGAACCAGGATCTGCTTCTGGGCTTTAAACCATATCTTATGACGTCTTCCTTCATGTCCGGATCATTGATCACGTCCTCAACGAAGATATCGCGAAACTGTGCTATTGTAATAACGGGATATGACTCTTTGAATCTTTCAAGGTAACTGATTTCTTGGTCGGAAGCAGTTGTGACAGGCTTGATTCCTGTATTGCCGTGAATAAGGATAAGATCCATATCCTTTTCATATAACTGTTTCTTCAGACGCATCAGCTGTCTTTTCTCATAACCGGTCTGTCTGGCTATATCGTCATAGGTGATCGAATCATCGATCTGTTTCTGCTTAAGCGGCTCCAGCGCTTTCTTCTTGTCTTTCATCTGAATGAGATCCTCCTTCAGATCCAAGATACAGGGAAAGCTATACAGTCACCACTGAAACAAGGCTACCGGAGTGACATTTTCAAAAAACCAGAGGGGGTGACATTTTCAAAAAACTTTAACACAGTTGATTGACAATATATGATAAAACATATATTATTTGGATGAAAGGAGTTCTATGTTTATAGCTGAATATTACCAGAAGGACGATGGCACATATCCGGTGGAGGAGTTCATTCTTTCCCTGGACAACAAAATGAAGGCCAAAGTCCTATGGACGATTTCACTTCTGGAAGATTACGGAACAAAGCTCAGGCTTCCTTATTCCGAGCATCTGGAAGATGATATCTTCGAGCTCAGGATCAAACAGAGTTCGGATATCACCAGAGTCCTGTATTTCTTCTACAAGGATAAAAGGGTCATTCTCACAAACGGTTTTGTGAAGAAAAGTCAGAAGACTCCGCCAGGAGAACTTAAGCTGGCGAAGGATCGAAGAGAGAATTTCCTGAAAAGAGGAGGAAAATGAAATGCCAAGATATGCAAAAGACACACTGAACGAACTGATGAAGGATCCTGATTTCAGAAAAGAATGGGAATCGATGGAGCCGGAATTCCAGATCATCAAAGCGATGATCGATGCCAGGAACGAGAAGGGCATCACCCAGAAGGAGCTTTCTTCCATCACCGGCATCACCCAGGGAGATATTTCCAAACTGGAGAACGGCACAGCCAATCCTTCCATAAGAACTCTACAGAGG
>JAZQIF010000108.1:0-7785 GCA_045540935.1 Erysipelotrichaceae bacterium
CATAAGAAAAAGAAAAACGATCTCTTACGATGTTCTGTACTTCATGGATGATGGTTTCGATCTCCTGTCTTACAGGCGCCGCTTCTTTCTTTGTGGCATAATCAAAATGATACATAAATTTTCCTCCTCGTATCATCCCAAGCCGCCCATTTCACATTGCCTGTCAAATCACTACAGTCTAGGGAAAAATGAGGGGAAAGACAACTTCACATGGCCGGAGTCAGATCTGAAAACCGCAAGCTTTTCGGCAACGGCGATCATCTAAAAGAGTTATATCCGGTCTCCTCAAACCTCAATATCCTCCCATTGTGAGATAATGAATCTGTGATACTCAACAGCCGACAGATCGCAATCATCTATGAGATCGCCGACCGGGAAGGATACTCTTCATACAAAGACCTTACCCGGCAGTTTTCGATCACCGAAAAAACATTACGCAAAGATATCCGGACGATCAACGACGTGATCTCTGCAAACAATGTAAAGATCCTTCTTAAGAAAGGAAAAGGCTTTTATCTTGACTGCTCGAAAGAAGAAAAAAACAGGATCCTGGCGAGTTTCAATTATCGTTTTGATGATGCCTTTGATATAGAAAATACCTATACCCAGAAGGATCTGAAGATCTATTATCTTCTTCAGCGAGGTGATTTCAAGACCGAAAAAGTCGCATCTGAATTAGGCACCAATAAAAACAACATCTCAAGACTTCTTGTTGATGTCCGTACAAGACTCAAAGAATACGATATCTCTTTGATCTCCCGTCCGGGCAAAGGCCTGAATATGGAAGGCGATGAGATCAATATCCGCAACTCTCTGATCGACTCCATGTCCCAGATCTCCTCCGATGAGATCCTCAGTGTATTCAACGACAATATCTCCCTTTTCGGCATCAGTCAGAACGAGATCGACAATGTCTCATCGATCTGTTTTAACATCTTAGAAAAATATAAAGTCTCTGTTTCCCGATTATCGATCAAAAAGCTTATCGAAGCTGTCATTCTGACCATACGAAGACTCAATAACGGTCATTGTGTACATTTTGATGAAAAACAGAAAGATCTCATCCTATCCTTCCGGGTAAACGACATCGTCAATGACCTGATCGATCAGATCACAGCCTACTATGGTCTGAAACTGCCGCAAAGCGAGATCCTTTACTTAAGCATGTATCTTGTTTTGCTGATGGACTATTTCGATGACAAGTATTCGCAAAACTACGTTTCCTATCTTCAAAAGGAAGCCTCAGACAATACCGAGAAGATCTTACAGATCTTTGAAAAGAATCACATCTGTTCTGACCAGAACAAAGCCATATTTTACGATGCGATCTATCGGGCATGCCTGGAAGTTCCGGTAAGGGCAGCCTTTCATATGACAGAAAACGACTTCAATGCCGCCTTCCGTAAATCCTGTTTAAAAATGCCGCTGATCATGACGATCGCCTCCAAAGCATACACATATCTGAAAGAAAAATACGATTTCAACCCCGGAGACTTCGTCTTACTGGAACTTGCCCTATTCGTCTATATCAACATGAAAGCGGAAGCCAGCAGTTATGAGATGTCGAAGATCTCCATTTTGACACCGCTCGATTCCTATTCCTGCAAATCCGTAGTCACGCAGATCCGTGCGCAATGCGGCGATTACATCGGTGACATCGACGTCTTTCCTTTATCGGAACTCTCCAGCTATGATCTGCACAGCTATGACCTTCTTCTGTATTTTGAAAACACCGATGAGATCAGGCTTATCAGTGGTGTGAAAAAACTGAAGATCTCGATCGAATTCTCACCGGACGACCTCAAACACCTGTTCAACATCTTGGGACCGATACCTAGATATCTTGAATCCTGCTTTGAAAAACTTCCTGTCGATCAACAGGAAAAGTGGTGCTTTGACCTTGATGAGATTCAAGAAGCCTATGCTTTCATACGCAAAAAAATTTGTAAGAATGATCCCAAACTCCTTAAACAGCTTGAGACTTTGCCGAAAGATCATGTCTTCATCGTCAACGATAATTATCATTTCGTCTTATTTTCCAACGATACTTCCGCAAGAAAGACTGCTGTCATACGTTTAAAACAAGCAGCCCAGATCTCAGGACGCTCTTTCTCAAAGATCATCGTCAACATCATCTCCTGCAAAGACAGCATCATCCGCTTGAAAGCCAGCGAAGAGATCATACGCAGGATGGCCGCTTTATCGCCCGATCTCATCGAAACAGATCTTCAAAAGACAGACAATCTTCTTGATTACTACGTCTCAGACCGGGATACATTCTGATCATTATTAAAAAATACCGTTTCAAACGGTAAAGCTTTAAGAGGAATCATACAGATTCCTTTTTTATAATGAAATTAAAGTAAGGTGAAATATGGGGGATATTTCATCAGACATAATTTATAGGAGGAAAACATAATATGAATGTAGGTACTGCGTTTCTTATTGCGCTCATTTCGTGTCTGATCGTTTTATGCAGTTACATCTTCTCAGGCTGGTATAACCCGCTGGTCTTAGGAACTGTAACGGGCGTCATCGTCGGCAATCCGCAATTGGGACTTCAGATCGGTGCGGCATGCGCATTGATGGATCTGGGCTTCTACACGTACGGCGGAGCCGTCACGCCATCCTATTCCATGGGTGCCATATTCGGCACCGTAGTCGCGGCAAACGGCGGCGATTACAACCAGGGCATCTTAGTCGGCACCGTTGTTGCAATGCTCGGATCTTGGTTTGATATCATACAGGGCTTTATGGCGATCCCTCTCAACCATATGTGTGATAAAGCAGCAGAAAACAACGACATCAAAGGCGTTGAAAGATGGCATCTGCTTGGCATGCCATTGACGATCATGTCGACAAACTTCCTTCCGATCTTCTTAGGACTGCTGGTCATCGATAAATACCAGATCATCATGAACTTCATCGACCAGTACGCATGGATCGAAGCAGGCCTTAACGCCATCAGCTGTGTCCTTCCGGCAGTCGGCTTTGCCCTTCTGTTATCTTACATGGACATCAAAAATTACTGGTGGGCGATGGTCATCGGCTATGTGATGTTTGCCTTCCTGGGCTTACAGACCCTGGGTCTTGCGATCCTTGGAGTCTGTGTCGCATACGTCTACTGCTTCAAACTCAGAAAGGAGGAATAGAAAATGGCACAAACTCATAGAAAGCTATCTGAAAAAGCATTGAACGCTGCAGCGACCCGTGCCGCATTCACGCACGAATGGTGCTGGAACTACGAAAGGATGCAGGCGACCGGCTTCGCATTCGAAATGATCCCGGTCTTAAAAGAACTCTACGACACTGACGAAGAAGTCTGCGAACGTATCAAATCTCACCTGCAGTTCTATAATACCCACCCGGGTGCTTCTGAAGCGATATTGGGTGCCTGCGTTGCACTCGAAGAAGATTATCAGACCGAAATGGCTGACAGCTTAAAAGTCGCTCTGATGGGACCGATGGCCGGTATCGGTGATACCGTTCAAGCCGTCTTAGTCAAACCGATCGCCTATATCCTGGCGGCCTCTTTAGCGGCAGATGGCTCCTTCCTGGCTTTGCCGGTACTGCTGATCCCATTCCTGATCCTCTGGGCACTTCGTTTCCCTCTGTTCAAGTTCGGTTATAAGAGATCGGTCTCGATCATTCAGGATATCAGCGGCAACACCTCATTTGCCAGACTGCAGGAAGCTGCCCAGATCGTCGGACTTATGGTCGTCGGCGGATTCGTCCCATCAATGGTCGGCATCGGTCTGACATTGGCATACACCAAAGAGATCAACGGCAACATCCGTGAAGTCCGTCTTCAGGACACACTCGATGGCATCCTGCCATATCTGCTTCCGATCTGCGTCGTCGCCTTCTGTTACTGGATGATCAAACGCAAGAAAATGAAACCGACATCTGCCATCCTGGTATTGGCTGTGGTCGCATTCATATTAGGCTCATTGGGCATCATCGGTTAAACAACGCAAAGAAACAAGGAGCTGTCACAAGCTCCTTGTTCTTCAGGAGGAAGATAAAATGATTACGCATTTACGAATCGACAACAGACTCATACATGGCCAGGTCGCAGTCATGTGGCGTTCAAACGTTGCGGCTGACGCCATCATCGTATGCAACGACAAAGTGGCAGCTGACCCGATACAGAAGATGGCGCTTCCGCTTTCCTGCAAAGGTGAGAAAGTACTGATCATGACGATCGATGAACTGATCGCCTACGATAAGGAAAACCCGGATGAGAAGAAGTTCGTCATCTGCAAGTTCCCGACGGATTGCCTTGAACTGATGGAAAAAGGACTGGAAATCGAACGCGTCAACGTCGGCAACGCTGCGCCGATGCCCGGTACCAATTTCCGTATGGTCACAAGATCCATTTCCTCAACACCTGACGATGCGAAAGTCTACCGCAGGATCGCAGAACTAAGAGGCGGCGTTCTTGAGACACAGATGATCCCGACCCAGGAAAAAGAAAACTTCCTGGAACTCTTGAAAAAGGCAGGCCTGTAATGGCAAAAACGATACGATGCCATAACATCTATACGCAAAATGGTGTGATCGACGGCTATCTGACTTTTGAAGGAGATAAGATCATTGACATTTCGACTCAAAAACAGAAAGCCGATTTCATCGCCGACGATAACTATATCATCCCCGGCATCTTCGATACGCACAATCATGCCTGCGGCGGCTTTCATCCCTATGGACAAAGCGAAGAGATCCGCATCGACAACAATAAGAAGTATCTGAAAAACCTCGCTTCCCGCGGTGTGACGAGCGTCCTGGCGACCTTGTTTTCAACGGTGGCCGATGAAGAATCCGATGAAGTCTTAAAGACGCTTGCCGATCACATCATCGGGAAAAAGCTCGCTGGGGCAACAGCTGTCGGCATCAACTTTGAAGGTCCGTATCTCAACAGGGTAGGAGAAGGCGGCATCCGCTACGTTCCCGATCCGGTCGATTCAGATGTGATCGCAAAGTACATCGACATCTGCGGTGACAAGCTCTGGGAGATGGGCATGGCTCCGGAGCTTCCGGGAGCTGAGGAAGCAACGAAGCTTCTGCTTCAAAACGGCACCAAAGTCGCGATGACCCACACCAACGCAAGATCCAAAGAAGCCTTTGATGCATTCGACCGCGGTGTCGATATCGCTACCCATACCTGCAACGTCATGGTCGGCATCCATCACAGGAACATCGGCTCCTTAGGAGCAGCTTTGATGGATGATCGGGTAAGCTGCGAGCTGATATGCGATGGCATGCATGTATGCAACGATATGTTAAAACTGATCTTCCGGCTCAAACCGCACGACAAGATCATGCTGATATCCGACTCTTCAAGCTTTGAAGGGCTGCCCAAAGGAAAGTACTACCGTGACAATGAATACATCACCGTCAACGATGAAGGCTTCGTCTTAGATGAGAACGGCAGACTCAACGGTTCTTCCAAACCGGTCATCTACGGTATCAGAAATATCGTCAATAAATGTGGCATTTCTTTGGAAGATGCCCTAAACATGGCGTGCCTGAATCCATGCATGAAATTCGGTCTGACCAACAAAGGTTCTCTGCTTCCCGGCAAAGATGCCGATTTTGTCGTGACAGACAAAGATCTCAATGTCCTTTATACGTATAATGAAGGAAGATGCGTCTATGATCACAACAAAGACAGCTTCCTTATGAACGAAGAGTATCTTGCAAACAAGATCGAATAAGAAAAAGACCGGTCTGCAGCGCTTTGTTTCGGATCGGTCTTTTCTATCGAAGACTCCTGTGATCACAGACAGACATCCTCAGAAAGGCATATATTATGGCAGATAATTATATCGATTCATTGTCTCACATACGAAGTATCCTTCGTGGCATATCAGATGAAGGAAAGCTGATGTTTTTCGGCCATGCATGCCCATCTGAAACAGCTGCAGGCAGATTAAGAAGAGAGATCTCTGCCATTGCTCAGACAGGTCACAAACTCAGTCTGATCATGATCGGCTTGAATAACGGATCGGGCGTCTCTTACCGCTCGCAGGAAATCATGTGCTATCAAAGCACCATCAAAGCGATCTATATCGGATCTCTGCTCGATGAGAAACCTGAGCTTTTTGAAAAAGAACAGGAAATGATCCGGAAAACGATCGAATTATCCGATAATGAAACCTATGCCTATTTAAGAGACACTTATGGCAATGAGCCTCTGATCAAGTGGTGCCGGGACTGTGAAATCGACGACGAATTCACATACAGCTTATATCCGCGTGACAGAAACGCAATACAGCTGTGCATCCTTTGGACAAAGATGTACTCCTTTCTGGAAAGTGACAAAGCACCATCTGAATTAAAAACATACCTGTCACATTCCGCCTGTTCTTCCGCAAGCGAAGTCCTTTCTGATAAGTGCTTTGTTCAATCAAAAGCCGGCTGGGAGAACGGACTTCCGGATTTTGTTTCCTATTCCGCAGACATCGTCTATCCGCTTCATCTCACAGACAAAGATCCAAGCAACGACGAATGTGCGATCAATGATTCAGGCATCATCTATTCAGAAAACGGTCCTTATCTGTTTGTCATATTCTCTGATCTGCCATACGGCTTCTATGTAAACAACACGCCGGAAAATCCCCTGAACGGGATCACGGAAGCTTTATATGAGGTCTATCAGAGTTTCGATCTCTAACAGTAAAAAAGACCGCTTCACTTTCAATTCCGGTCTTCAGCGGATCTTTTAACTGCAACTTTTTTTACTTCTTTAACAGATTTTTTATCTGCTTTTTATACTCTTCAAATTCTTTAGTACGCTTTACCGAAAGCACATAATCGATCCTGCCCAAAAGACTTAAAAGATATTTTTCTTCTGCCTTGGAACATCCGATATGTTCCATATGTTCTTTCAATCCATATTTACTGATGTAATACATCTCCTGTCTGATCTTCCTTCGGTATTCGACAGGTGTATTCACTTTTTCATTGACGATGATGCCGGTGATCTTCTTTCTTCTGCTTCCCTTTATATACTGTTTCTTTTTCCGATTGATAAACAGTCCATATCCTTTAAGCAGAACACTTACTTTATTTTCGTTCTCCTTTGCTTCCAGATGACTTCCCGAAAACGTCATATCATCACAATATCTGGTATATGTGATGTTTCTCTCTTTACACCACTTACCAAGTTCTTCATCAAAGTCATAAAGCAGGATATTGGATATCGATGGAGATGTCGGAGCTCCCTGAGGTAGTGATTCGTCATACATGCACAACAAAGAAAATAATATTCGATTGCTTTCAGAGAAACAGTCTTTCCTAAAGATCTTCTCTTTGATCAAAGGATAGGTCACATGATCAAAATACTTCCGGATATCCAGTTTGAATACTTCTTCTTTATTCACATGCGGCAAAGCATTCTTCAATGGCGAATCCCCACAACAATATGCCTTGGCATACAAAGAAACATCCATACAGCCGAGTATGACATCATTGATCTTTCTTTGAACGCTTTTTAAAAGAGGATCAGGAACACTCAGTTTCCTTGTTCCTCCATCGGATTTCGGGATCATCACAGAATGGTAATGCTTATTGATCTCATTACTTAAGGTATACAAAACCTTAGCTGATACTCCCAGATCCTTTTCCAGTGTTTTGAGTTCAAAATATGTATGTTTCATAATTTCTTATGTGGTTTCAATAAGTAAGCAGAACAAGACTTGAGAATCGGAGTTTCGAGGGTGCATAAGAGACTACATGGAGTGAGTTCGCGAACGAACGCAGTGTAGGTTCATGCATCCGAGA
>JAZQIF010000109.1:0-2925 GCA_045540935.1 Erysipelotrichaceae bacterium
CATCTTCTCGATCTTTTCATGACGCACTCTGTTTCTGGTGTAGTTATCTTTGAGATTGGATTCATCGATACCATATGGAATATGGTTTTCTTCACAGTATCTTAAAAGCTCGTTCTTGGTATAGCCAAGCAAAGGCCGATAAACTTTTACATTATTTATGATGTTGTTTTTTCTAAGACCGTAATAAGAAACACCGATCTTCTTTTCTTCCTGCATCAGGTAGGTCTCGATCAGATCGTCTTTCTGATGGGCGACAAGGACTTCTTCAAGATCGTTTTCTTTACATACTTCATAAAAGAAATCATATCGGGCCTTCCTGGCGGCTGCCTGAAAATTGCCCTCATACTTTTCTCCGTCAAAATCAGACAGATGAAACGGGATACCGTATTTCTTACAATAATCTCTAACGATATCCTCATCCCTTCTGGCAGTTTCCCGCTTATGGTAATTGACGTGGGCTGCTTCGATATAGGCACCGCTTCTTCTTGCCATATCGAAAAGGGCCATGGAATCCGGCCCTCCTGAAACTGCGATCAGATAACGTTTTGAATTGTCGATCTGAAGTTGAAACATCTTAGTTGTTGAAACGGAAGAACATGATGTCTCCGTCTTTCGGATGATAGTCCTTTCCTTCCAGACGGATCTTGCCGGCTTCCTTGAGCTTTGCCTCCGTCTTGAATTCCATGATGTCATCATAGGTGTAGACTTCCGCCTTGATGAAGCCTTTTTCAAAATCGGTATGAATGATGCCGGCACATTGCGGAGCCGTATATCCGGACTTGAAGGTCCAGCCGCGGCATTCGTCTTTTCCGACCGTGAAGAAGGTCTCAAGACCTAAGGTCTTGTAGGCTTTGACGATCAGTTCGTCAAGACCGGAACGCTCGATCTCGAGCTCTTGCAGGAACTCTTCCTTCTCTTCCTTGGAGAGATCGGAAAGTTCCTCTTCGATCTTCGCCGAGATGGCAACGGCTTGTGAGCCTTCCTTTGCCGCATATTCTTTGACGGCCTGGTAGTATTTGTTGGAATCGGGATCGTTGATCTCTTCTTCCTTGATGTTGCAGACATAGATGACCGGCTTGGCCGTCAGGAAGTTGAACTGCTTGAGATATTCCGCTTCCTCCTTGTTGAAGGACAAAGAACGGATGTTCTGTGATTTTCCTAAGGCCTCATTGATCTTCTTTAAGAGATTGTATTCAAAGACCGCTTCCTTTTCCTTGGAATTCAGGGCCTTTTTCTCGACCTTGGCGATGCGGTTTTCGCAAGATGCGATGTCCGCCATCTGCAATTCAAAGTTGATGATCTCGATATCATCGATCGGATCGATCCTGTCGTAGACATGGGTGATGTTGTTATCTTCAAAGCAGCGGACGACATGGCAGATCGCATCCACTTCTCTGATATTGGCCAAGAACTTGTTTCCAAGGCCTTCCCCTGTGGAAGCACCCTTGACCAGACCTGCGATATCGGTGAATTCAAAGGTCGTGAAGATCGTCCTTTCCGGTTCAAAGAGCTTGGAAAGATTGATCAGACGTTCATCTTTGACTTCGACGACACCGACGTTTGGTTCGATGGTCGCAAAAGGATAATTGGCCGCTTCGACGCGGGAATTTGTTATCGCATTGAACAGTGTCGACTTGCCGACATTCGGAAGTCCGACGATACCTGCAGTTAAACTCATATGTATTTACACCTCATCAACTAGTTTAACACTAAAGGATGCTAAAATGTAGACATGGAAATACTGTCCGTAAACAAGGATATGATCAAAGAGACTTCTGATTTTGCATCGGAAGTTTTCATCGATTACTACATCCCTCTGATCGGTGAGAAACAGGCAAGATACATGGCAGATCTCTTCTTATCGCAAGATGCCATTGCCAAACTCATCGATGAAGGCGCCGTGTTCCGTCTGGTTAAAGACGAGGGACAGATCATCGGTTTCTGCGAATACAAGAAGGAAGAAGAAAGACTCTTTCTTTCCAAACTCTACGCAAGGAAAGACCACCGTCATCACGGTATCGGCCGTTTCATGTTTGAAGACGTGAAAAACTACGCTGTACAAAACGGTCTCAACAGGATCTATCTGACCGTCAATAAGGGCAACACCCCAACTTACAAGATCTACCTGCATCTTGGCTTCAAAGTCGTTGATTCCGTGGTGAACGACATCGGTCAGGGTTATGTGATGGATGACTACATCATGGAATATGTGATCAATGAATAAATCGGTCTCCCTTTATGTAAAAATAAGTGCTGCTTTAGCACTTGCCTTATTCGTCTTATTCTCGATCTATATCGGAAAATATCTTCTCACATTCATCAATGACCCGGAGATGTTCCGAAGCTGGATCGATTCTTTCGGCATCTATGCGCCGCTCGCCTATTGCGGCATCACGATCTTGCAGATCTTATTTCCTCTGATACCGGGCGAACCGATGGAGATGATCGCCGGCTATGCCTTTGGTTCTCTGCAGGGCACATTGTTATGTATCCTGGCAGAATCATTAGGTTCGATCCTGGTATTGCTTGCCGTAAAGAAATACGGACGAAAGATCGTCGAGATCTTCTTTGAAAAAGAAAAGATCGATTCTCTGAAGTTCCTTCGTTCCGATAAACACCGCATCCTGCTGTATGCCCTCTTGTTTCTTGTTCCGGGAACGCCGAAAGACTTATTATGTTACCTGGCCGGACTTACCGACATCGAAACGAAGATCCTTCTGCCGATCATCACTCTGGGACGTCTTCCTTCGATCATCACTTCCACGCTGGCAGGCGATCATTTAGGTGATCAAAGTTATATCTCCGCAGTGATATTCATTGCCATCGCCTTATTATTCTCGGCGGTGGGCATACTGATCTATCAGTACATACAGAAAAGAAACAAAGAGAATTAAGTGCCTCAGGCACTTTTTCTAAGTCGGATCG
>JAZQIF010000110.1:0-19173 GCA_045540935.1 Erysipelotrichaceae bacterium
TTGGCCATGGCTGAAAAAGTATTCATCAGTTATTCCCATCAGGATGGTGCCTGCGCACACGGTATTGCCAGATACCTGACAAGACACGGCTGCGACGTGTGGATCGATTCCAACAAGCTTTCGATCGGCGACAAGTGGGCAAGCGATATCGAAACAGCACTTCAGGAAGCCGACGTCACGATCGGCATCCTTTCCTCATCTTCCTTAAGAAGGCAGGAAGTTCTCAAGGAACTCGATATCTCACTTCGAAGGATGGAAGAAGAAGGCCAGCAGTATTTCCGGGTCTTCTTCGTCGTCATCGGTCAGATCCATCCGTCATGGTTTTCCAAAGCGAAAGAAAGCGAGCTCATCAAGAAACACCTCTTACAATACCAGTACATCCAGCTTACTGCCTATGGCGAAGTGACCATCGATGCGATGAAAAATCTGCTGCTTGCCATACGAGGCAAAGGCATCGAAGAAGCGCACAACGTCCTTGTGAAAGCCGGCGACGGCGACGGCTTCATCAATCAGAATTCCACACCGGAAAAAGCCTTTGACAACAAAGGCAACAACATCTACTACAAAATCTTTGCGGCAGACCTGGCACCATCGGCCGTCTATCCTTTTGCCTTAGACAACCAGTGGCTGCCGGAGATCTTTTATGATGAAGAAGATGTCTACTACAAGGAATTCGAAAAGGAAGGCTTTCATTCCCTGCAGGTCTCGGAGTATCTGAAACAGTTCAAGAAACGAAACTTTGCGCTCTCCTTCTTTCACAACAAACAGGCCATCATCAAGCTCAACACGATCCTCTATGATCCGTATTTTTCAAGTCTTATCCTGAGCGAAGGGCCTGATAAAGACGCCTTCATCTCGCTGCTGTCCAACGGGTCGATCGTCATCCTGCTGAATGACAGCCAGATGTCACCGTTCATCTTTGAGAAGACCTACATCTCTTCCTTACAGGAAGTCTACGATAAATGGAATGCGATCTGCGAAGAGACCTCGGTCTACTGCATCCGCGAGAACTGGTCCTCACCGGTCGATCTGCACAGCCGCTACTTCTTACGTTTCTGTTCCAACCTGGCGATGGACCACGATTCCAATGTCCTGCTGGCCAAGGCAATGAACATCCCGCAGGAGAACATCAATTCCTTCCTGGTGACGCTCAAGACCATCTCGATGCAGTCCTTCTGTCAGACGCACATGAACGGCACGACCGCCCAGGACAAAGTCGACGACTACAGCCGTTCCGCCTTCTATCGCAACTACATCGTCAAAGACCGCGATGTCAACGGACTCGATCCGGTGTACTCGTGCCTGTTCGATCCAAACAAACCGTTCAATCATGAGCTCAAACGGCTCATCGATATCTTCTACAATTCGATCTTTTCCAACACCTTGCAATGTAACGGCTTATTGCCGGATGATGTGCGGCCGAAGAACTGCTACCTGCATCACCTCTACCTGGATTCCGGCGAAAAGGAAGTCTCCATCGAAGAACTGCAGTACGCATTCTCGGAATTCTTCGACAATTGCGAGATCCTCGATGAGATCGAAGCGATCGGCTGCGACCTGTATCTGGACAATTGGGACCTGACAAGGATCATCGAACTGCGAAACAAGGAAGCCTGGTACGAATATGTCGAATTGCTCGAACTCATCAACCGCCGTTCCAACCTCTGGAAAGTCGACTTCAACGAGATCGAGATCCTCTTACAGAGGTTCTTGAAATGTTTCGACACGGAAGGCTGTGCCGCTTCCAAAAAAGACATCGCCTTCTGCTTCCGCGTCATGGTCGGATCCAGAGTTCTGGATATCGTCAGGACGAGCAAGGTCTCCAAAGTCAAAGAGTACGGCGGATCCTTTGCCGATCCGGGTGCCATTCCATTGAAGGTCTTTTTCTCCATCGGCGATCTGACAAGGGAAGAAAGAAAAGATCTGATCTTCTTACCGGTAACACTCTTCAACGGAAGGATCGATACTTCCGACGGAGACGGCTTCTTCAACAAACTCAAAGAATTCATATTGAAACAATGTGACTTCGTATCCATCGATCAGTAAAAACGGTGAGCTCAGCTCACCGTTTATTCATCTTTACTGATGATGTCGGAGACCACATCCACGATGTCTTTGGCTCCTTCGACTCCGTACTTCCGTTCGTAGGCACCGGCTTGCTTATCGACCGCCGCCTTGATGGAATCCACGTCATCCACAAGGCCTGCCACACTGGCCACCGTATCCAGACCCAGGATCGAAGCGATATCGCCGATCACCGTCGCCGTCGAAGAGACAGACAGTTCGCCTTCTTCGATCGTCGCCTTGATGTCCCGGCCGTTGACATAGACATCGATCACGCTCGAGATGCCCGGTATGCCCAAGGCATCGGCGACCGCACCGATATTGGCAAGTGCCTCGTCCGACTTCAGGTTCGGTTTCAGGATTGGAAGCACGAGCTTGGTCAGGATCTCGTAATCTTTCGCGTCATGTTTTACATAATTGATGATCGTCTTATCTTCTACGAAGGAATCGAGCTTCTCTTTGTTCTCCTTATAGTATTCTTCGCCCACGACAAGAGCGATGTTCTGCTTCGGCAGGACCTCGTCTTTCAGACGGATCAGGGCATTGAAACTTTCCTCATCATCGACATCGGCGATCAGAAGATCCGCCTCCGTCTCTTTCGCCTGTTCTTCGATCTCTTCTTTCTCACAGGTGCTGACTTCCAAGAACTTCTTTGACTTCAATGTCTTCAACAGGCTTTCATCAACACTGACGACAAGGATGCTTTTATCTTCGAACTCCGGTTCGATGTTTTCTTTGATCGCTTCTTCCGTTGCTTTCTTTACGAGCTTTCTGGCCTTCCTGGTATATAAGAAGATACCGGCTGCCGCCAGTATAGCAACACCGCCTCCGCCGAGATACACGGGTGTTCGATCCTTATGCGGAAGGATCTCTTCCAGACGATGACCGCAGACACTGCAGACCTTGTATTTCAATCCTTCATTAAAGAACGTCGGTTCTTTCTCGATAGTCCATTCCGTCGGATACTTGTGGCCTTTTCTTAACAGGATATCGCTTATCGTTTCATTGCATCTCTGACATGTTCCTTCGATCCATCCGTCCTCTTCACAGGTCGCTTCTTTGACCGTCTTCATTTCCGGGATGTCATGACCTAAGGCTGCGTAGACCTCATTGGTCTCTTCGCCGCATCTTTTACAGACACCTTTTTTATAACCATCTTCCAGACAGGTCGGTTCCACCTCTTCATATTCGATGTCATGGCCTAAGGCTTCGATCTTCTTCGTATATTTGTCATTACATCTTGAACAGGTATAGGTCCTGACACCATCTTCCGTACAGGTGGCTTCCTTGGTGACCTTGGAAGCGTAGTTGTGACCGAGGGCTGCCGGATAGGAACTTGTCGTCGCTGAACAGCGGGAACATTCGTAGACATACACGCCGCCTTCGGTACATGTCGGTTCAGTCATGGATCTAAGCACCGAGAAGTCGTGGCCGAGGGCTGGAATGATGATTCCTTCTTCCATCCCCCAATTCATGCAACCCATTACGTTGCAATACGCATATGCTAATCCATTGGTCGTACAGGTTGCTTCTGATACAATATCTCCGCTACGCGGTTCACCGCAGTTTGGGCATGTTCCGTAATCGATCGCATTTATTTCATGGATATGGACATGAAAGATATGTTCATCCTCTTCTTTTTCAAAATAGATCGCATAGGAAAAAGCCGTAAATGTCAGCAGCAGTATGAACAGTTTTATGATGTTTCGTTTCATATGATATTCCCCTTATAACAACGATAAAAACCGCCTCGTACCTCATTGCGGTCATTTCATTTTATTGATTTGCATCTTTCTGCCTTTATCTTCTCATATTTTGGCAGCAGAACAAAATTACAGATATCAGAAAAATGTAACATTGCATTCAAAAAGCTCCTTGCGGAGCTTTGGGAACATCATTCTTCACTCTTTTCTTTCTTTTCCGAAGAGACATCAAGTCTCTGGCGTTCTACAAGATCGGCAAAGAAACCATTTTTCCTGATGAGTTCGTCATAGGTTCCTTCTTCGACGATCCTTCCGTCATCCAGGATCAGGATGCGGTCGCAGTGCTTGATCGTGGAAAGTCTGTGTGCGATGACGATACGGGTGCAGCCCAGCTGATCGAGTGCCTCCGATACCTGTTTCTGTGTCTTGTTGTCGAGAGCGGAGGTCGCTTCATCGAAGATCAGGATCTTAGGTTTCGGAGCGATGGCTCTTGCGATCATCAGTCTCTGCTTCTGACCGCCGGAGATGTCTCTGGCACCTTCCGAGATCATCGTGAACATGCCCATCGGCATTGCCTTGATATCCTCGGCAATGCCCGCCATTTCCGCTGCTTTCCAGGCGTCGTCCATCGGAAGGCCCGGTGCACAGATGGAAATGTTGGAATAGATGTCGCCGTTGAACAGATCGCCGTTCTGTGTGACGGTACCGATCTTTTTACGCAAAGAGATCGGATCGATCTTGCGCAGGTCTTTGTTGTCGAAATAGATCGCGCCTTTTTCCGGTTTTTCAAAACCCAGCATGAGACGGATCAGCGTCGTCTTTCCACATCCCGTCTTGCCGACGATCGCGACATAGTCGCCCGCCTTGATGCGCAGCGAGAGATCTTTGATGACGTACTGTTCGCTGTCGTCATATTTGAAGGAAACATGGTTCATCTCGATGTTTCCAGAGATCGAATGTAAGACTTCCTTGTCTTCGGCAGCTTCCGGTACTTCGTTCAGGATGGGTTCCGCCATTTCCAGGATCGGACGGATCTGCGCAAAGCCCAGCACGAACTGCGCCAGTGAAGAGAAGGCCGACATGACCATGCCATAGGCAGCGTTGAAGGCAAAGTAGGATGCCGGATCCATGCCCGATTTTACGGCTGTGTAGTAAAGATGGATCGTACCGAATAACGAGATCATCAGTGTTGCCACATCTTTATATTTGATGATGGCCGGCGGATCATAGACATAAGCCGCTTCATTGGCATAGAGGCCTGCCCATTTGGCAAACGCACGTTTCTCACTTCCCGAAACACGGATCTTCTGTATGCCGGAAAGAAGTGAGTAGGACATACCGGATTCCTTGGCCGCCAGCTGCATGCGGCTGCGGCTGATGTTGACCTGCACCAGAGAGGTGACTACGCTGATACCTACGGTCAGAGTTATGACGATCAGTGAAGGTATGACAAGTCTTGGCGCATATTTGAAGATCTGCGTCACATACAGTAAGGACATGAGCGAACTCATACCGCCGGTAAACACACCGCTCAGCAGCATGTCACACAGATTGTTGACGCTTGAAGAACGCTTGAACAGTTCACCGGAAGAATACTTTCGGAAGAAGCTTGCCGGCAAGGACAGGATACGCATCATGACGGCAGCCTGCACACTTAACGACGTCTTCATGGAAAGACGGCCGGTGACCTGTGAATTGAGTATGGAGATCAGCCTGGAAGAGATGCCCGCACAGATCATGAAGAAGATGATCGCATATAAGGCATTCATGTTGCCGCTTCGTAAGACCGGTCCAGTCAGAAGGCTCGTCAGTCTCGGTGTCAGCATGCCCATCAGCGTAACAGCTAACGAGATCGCACCGATATAGACGAAGTCGGAGACAGAGATGCAGTCTTTCATATACAGCAGAAGATCGACGATCTTCAGCTTCTTCAGCGGCAGCGGCTGATAGAAACAGTACGCTTCCTTTTTGAAACGGCCGACATTTCTGCGGCTGAGTATGACGACCCTGCCGCTTTCCGGCTCCGTAAAGCTGTAGCCGGCAATGATCCCCGGAAGAAGGGCGATCGCCTTATCCGTATCCTTGTCAAAAGCGAGGATCGGTCCGATCGAATCCTTATAGAATCCTTCTTTCAGCTCGATGTTGCGGTACATGATACCATGCGGACGCAATGCATAATCCAGCTGATCGTAGATGTCTTTGAGATCATCGGTGATCTCAACCGGTTTCTTGTGATAAAACTTCAGGATGTCGTCGATCGCTTCCTTTGCCTTATAGCGGTCGTTCTGCAGTTTCGAAGATGTTTTGGTGCCTAATACGGCAGACGCAAGTCTCATGAAGGAGTCTTCAAATACTTCCTGATCCGAAAGCTTGCGGTTTTTTATCTGTTCATCAAACCAGCCCATAAGACTCCTTTCTATTCATTAGCGATGAGCTCGGCATACAAGCCGCCCTTCGCGTAAAGTTCTTCATGCGTACCGCGTTCCGCCACGTTGCCGTGATCCAGTACCACGATCTCGTCACAGTCACGGATCGTCGAAAGACGGTGAGCGATGACGATGCAGGTGATGCCACGGTCTTCGATCGCCTTGACGACTTCGTATTCCACCTTGGCATCCAGTGCAGATGTCGCCTCATCCAGGATGATGATGGTCGGATCCTGTGCCAGTGCTCTGGCGATCTCGATCCTCTGTCTCTGACCGCCGGAAAAATCTTTTCCGCCTTCGGAAAGCACATGCTGGTAACCGCCCTCACGTGTCATGATCTCTTCATGGACCCTGGCGTCATTGGCTGCCATGATCATTTCGAAATCTTCGATGGTGTCATCCCACATCTTGATGTTGTTGGCGATGGTGTCTTCAAATAAGATGATGTTCTGGTCGACGACAGCCAGCGATCCGGTAAAGACGCTGCGGTCGATCTCATCGATCCGTTTGCCGTCAAAAAGGATCTCGCCGCTCCACTGTTTATGCAGGCCGGAGATCAGTTTGGCGATCGTCGATTTTCCGCATCCCGAACCGCCGACGAAAGCGACGCGGGAACCCGCTTTGATACTCATCGAAAAATCTTTGATCAGAGGATCGGCAAGTCTCGAATAACCGAAAGTCACATTCTTCAATTCGATATTGCCGGATAATTTGGCATAGCTTACATCGTCTTTGACGTTTTCTTCTCTGACATACGGATCATCCGGATATTCCATGACATCCTCGATCCTTTCCATATCGGTACGCATCTCCTGGATGGTCTGCGAAGCACCGATTAAGGACATCGCCGGCGACATGAAGGAATTCAACACCCCTTGGAACATCATGATCGAACCAAGCGAGAACTCGCCGCGCATCGTATACAACACGCCTAAAAACATGACCGAGTAGTCCGCCAGCATCGATAAGATCGACGGGATCAGGTTCATGTAGGCATCGTTCTTGGCATATTTGACGCTCTGGGCATTCAAAGAAGCCAGGTGGCCTGCCCACTTGCGGAAGTAGCCGTTTTCGGCGCCGGAAGCCTTGATCGTCTCGATCATCGAGATACCGTTGATGTAAGTCGAAGAAAGATTTCCGGCATCGCGCATCTGGATACGCATCATGTTGACGCGTTTTGCCGAGATGAGATTGGACACCAACAGGTTCAACACCAGTGTCAGGATGCCGATCGCCGTCAGGATCAGGGACTTACGGATCATGACGACCAGATAAAATATCAGCATGATGCCGTTGAGCACCATCGGCGCAAAGACGTTGACCAGCGTCTGAGCGATCGACTCATTGGTATCCTTTCTGCGCAGGATATCGCCGACCATCCTCTGTGAGAAGAATTCCATCGGCTTCTTCATGACGTTCCACATATAGGAAGAGGAACCCACGACCGACATCTTGCCGTTGATCTTCAAGGCGTATAAAGTGCTGACCAGCCGCATGACGATATTGGCAAAAGCCAAAACACTCATGATGGCGATGAACGGAAGCAGCCATTCCCTGTTGCTTCCGGAAAGCAGACGGTCGATGAAGATCTGCGACATGACCGGATTGATGATCGAGAACAGATAGCCGACGGTCGTCGTCATCGCGACGAAAACGATGGCGGTCCTGCTTCCTTTGAGACGCTTTGCCGCAAAGGAAAGGACGGACTTGCGCTTGCCGCCCGGTTCGAAATTGTCGGATGGCTCCATCAACAAGGCGATACCGGTAAAGCTGCGGTCGAATTCTTCCATCGAGACTTTGATGTTGCCTCTTGCCGGATCGTTGAGGATGACTTTGTCGCCCTTGAAACCGTCACAGACGACGAAGTGGTTGAAGTTCCAGTGAATGATGCATGGGAAAGTGCCATCCTTCTTCAGACTTTCCGGTTCGAAACGGTAGCCCTTGGCTTCCATGCCGTAGTTTCTGGCCGCCATCAGGATGTTCTTCGCATTGGAGCCGTCTCTCGACACGCCGCAGTCTGCCCGGACCTGCTCAGGCGGCATCCATTTGCCATAGTAGGCCAGGATCATCGTCAGACAGGTCGCGCCGCATTCCAAAGCTTCCATCTGAATAAAGACGGGTACTTTTGCGACTCCCTTATTGACCGGTTTTTTGATGTTTTCTTTCATGTTTAACGGAATAAAAAGCTGATCGGCTTGATCGATTCCACGACCACTTCAGCTTCATAGCTGCCCTCACTTAAACCGTTCACAGTCGCCTTGCCTACGGCACGGCCATATTCATCGAAGCTGACTTCGCTCAGCGTGACCGTCTGTCCCTCGATCAAAACAGGATTGCCTTGTCTGACCATCTCTGCTCTGCTTCCCGACACATAGACGATCGCCTGATCGCCTTTGACACTTACCGCAGCGTGTTCTTTGGTCTGTATCTCGCCGACACTTGCCCAGACGATCAGTCCTGCCAGAAGGACGATGACCGCCGATATGACCAGCCAGGTGGATGGCGATGTGACACGCAGATACTCATTGAGTTCATCAGGCGAATTGAGCTCGTTGACATTCTTCTCTCTGAAGATCGTTTTTTCCATATCTGTTCCTCTTTTTTATCTGCTTACAACATCGATGACGTTTTCTTCTTTTTTCAGTTCTTCGATAAAGACCGAAGGGATGAGATCCTTATTGGTACGGACCGTCGTTTCGATGTTCCAGCCGTCTTCTCCCTGCGTGATCTTGTTTTCCGAGTGATTGTAACCCATTTTGAGCAGTGCCTCATTGATCTGCTTCGGTGAGCCGTTTTTGTTCATCTTGACGATGATCGGCATCGAAGTATAGGGCGGTGTATAGGAGAAGGCTCTTTGAAACAGCGTCTCGATCAGATACATCAGCACCGTACAGAAGACACCCAGTTCGTACATCCCGCCGCCGAAGGCCATGCCGATGGCGGAAGTTGCCCAGACACCGGCTGCGGTCGTCAGACCGTGGGTCGATCCGTTCTGGGTGAAGATGATGCCGGCTCCCAAAAAGCCGACACCGGAGATGACAGCTGCTGCGATACGGGCCGGATCGTTTTTCACCGCATCGGCAAAGGCGTATTCCGATACCAGCATCACCAGACACGACGCCATCGCGACGATCGCATGGGTGCGGATACCGGCGCTCTTTGACTGTCGGTGACGCTCATGGCCGATCGCAAAGCCTGCCGCAACGGAACACAATATCCTCAACAACCATTCGATACGAAAAACCGCCATGATGCACCTCCATGATTACTACTATTATTTCATGAAATCCTTTTTTCTGTATCCTCATCATTGAAAAAAGCGGACTATTGATCCGCTTTGATAATACCTGTCTGTTTTAAGACTTCCGAAACGCTGCTTACCGGGATGATCTCGAGCTTTTCTTTGACTTCATTTGCCACATCCTTGAGGTCACTGACGTTGTCTTTCGGAATGAAGACCTTGGTCACACCGGCCCTTTGGGCAGCCATCAGTTTTTCGTTGAGACCGCCGATCGGCTCGACCGTTCCCCGCAAGGCGACTTCGCCGGTCATAGCGATATGAGTATCGACTTTCTTTCCGCTGAATAAAGATGCCAGTGCCGTCGTCAGCGTGATGCCGGCAGACGGTCCGTCTTTCGGGACCGCACCGGATGGCACGTGGATATGCAAGTCATGATCCTTGAGCTGTTCGCACTCTTTCGGGAAGAGCTCCTTGACTAAAGATAAAGCGATCAGGGCAGATTCCTTCATGACATCGCCCAGCTGACCGGTGATGATCAGCTCGCCCTTGCCTTTGGTAAGAAGCGTCTCGATATATAAGATCTCACCGCCCACCGGTGTCCAGGCTAAGCCTGTGACCACACCCGCTCTTGCGTCCTTGAGTACCTGCGACTGCAGGATCGGGTGCCCTGAAAGCAGATCGTGGATCTTTTCTTTGTCGATCACGTAGGTCTGTTCAGGATCCTTGGCGACGTCGACTGCCATCATACGGCATAAGGTGTCGATCTGTTTTCTCAGACCTCTGACGCCCGCTTCTCTGGTATATTCATCGATCAGAGCTTCGATGGCGTCGTCAGTGAAATGTAACTGTTGCTTTTCGATGCCCATCGTTTCCAAGGACTTCGGTACCAGATGCTTCAGGGCGATCTGTTTCTTTTCGATCGGCGTATAACCGGAGAACTGTATGACTTCCATACGGTTCAATAGCGGTTCGGGGATCGTATCGGTCGAATTGGCCGTACAGATGAATAAGACATCGGACAGGTCGTACGGCACATTCATGTAGTGGTCGGTAAAGGTGTTGTTCTGTTCCGGGTCGAGGACTTCAAGAAGTGCGGAAGCCGGCGATCCGTTGTAGGATGCCGAAAGCTTGTCGACTTCATCGAGTACCATGACCGGATTGGAGACACCGGATTTTTCGATGCCGTCCATGATGCGTCCCGGCATTGCGCCGATGTAGGTCCTTCGGTGACCGCGGATATCCGATTCGTCATGGACACCGCCCAGAGAGACTCTGACATATTCTCTGCCCAGAGCTCTGGCGATACTCTTGCCGATCGAGGTCTTGCCGGTACCCGGTGCACCGACGAACAGCAGGATGGAGCCTGACTGCTGCTTTTTCAGATTCATGACAGCGATCTGCTGGATGACTCTGTCTTTGACTTTGTCGAGACCGTAGTGGTCTTCATCAAGGATCTCTCTGGCCTTGTTGAGGTCGATGTTCCTCGGTTCTTCTTTCTTCCAGGATAAGGAAGTCACGAAGTCAAGATAATCATATAAGATGCCCGATTCCACCGACTGCTGACCTTCCTGACGCAGACGGTTCAAGACCTTTTCCGCTTCTTTTCTGGCCGTGTCATTCATGCCGGATTCGGCGATCTTCTTTTCGAACTTCTGTACATCCGTGACATTCTCCGGATGCATCTCATCGAGTTCTTTCTGCAGGTGTTCCATCTGGCGCTTGATCGCCTGCTCGCGGTACATCTGCTGGTACTCTTTCTGCTGGGATGAAGTGGCTTCGTTGGTGATCCTGCCGACTTCCAGGAATTCATACATGATCTTTTCGATCATCTGCGTACGCTTTGCGACCGAGTCTTCCTTGAGCAGCTCGTAGCGCTCTTCGTTGTTGAGCTTGAGCCAAGGCGCCATCATGGAGACGGCCATATTGATGGAATCCACCTGATCGATGTAGACATCGGCTGCCTTGCCCCAGTCAAAACCGGAGGCGTACTTCTTCATCTCGTTGATCAGATCTTTCAGCTTTTCCCGTTTCTCGCTTTCATCGAGATCCTGTATCTCATTCCTTCTTGAGATCGACAGTTTGATCGTGTGATCGGGATTGATGAAGATGTTTTCCAGGTTGACACGGTACTGCAGCGAGACCGTAACAAAACCCTCTCTGATATCCGAGATGTAACCTACGACACCGATCGGATAAAAGCTTTCTTCGGTCAATGATTTGTAATTGAGTTTTTCCTTCGTCAGGATGACGATCGTCTTTTCATTCAAGGCGATCGTACGGCTGCCGGAGATCTTCCGTAACTCTTCCAGGTTAAAGTAAAGGTTTGCTTCCGGAAGCAGAAGCATATTATATACAGGTATTACTAACATATACTATTGTGTTTCTAAAACTCCTTATAATGCGAAACTGAATTTCTTCAGATCATTTCTCTTGAAAATGGAGATCTGTTCCTCGTCATAGCCGGTCTGCATCTCGTAACCGTCGATGATGATCGGCCGTTTCAGAACAGTCGGATTATCCGTGATGAACTTCACAAGATCGGATGTGCTCATGTCTTCGATATCGATGTCGCTTTCCTTGATGATCCTCGATCTTGTCGAGATCAGATCTTCGCTGCCGTTCTCGGTCCTCTTTAAAAGATAAGCGACTTCCTCTTCGTTGAGACATCCCTTATTGATGTTTTTTTCGATAAATTCCAGGTTGTTATCCTTCATATACTGCTTTGCCTTACGGCAGGATGAACATCCTTCAGATGTGTAGATCACGATCATATGCGCACCTCCAGAAATATGAAATAAATATCGTTCAATAAAGCAGAAGATCCTGCATCATTGCAATGAGCTCATCAAGTCCCGCCTCCATATCCTCATATGCCGGCTTGTTCATCGTCATGAACTTGACCGGTGAGAACAGGACGTTGACCACGTTGGCATCAGAATAAGATTTCAGAACGCCTCTTTTCTGATAGTCGTGGATCATATCAAATACATATTTGGAATACTCCGAATGAGTGACACTTTCCTGCAATGTCGGACAGGACGAACACTGCTCGACGAAAGAAAAGACTTCCTCATTCTGCAAAGCAAAATCGTAGGCAGAACGCATCATGGCTTCGATAAACTTCTTTCCGCTCATCTGCGGATCGAGATTGTTCTGGATGTAGGAATAGGAACGATGTGCACACTCGTTAAAGACCTCCGAAAGCATCTCTTCCTTGTTTTCGTAGTAGACATAGATCGTCGCCGGTGAGACGTTTGCCTTCCTGGCGATCTTGGCTACGGAAGCACCGTTGATGCCCTCTTTTAAGATCAGATCGATCATTGCTTCCTTGATCCTCTCCTGTTTATCGTAGTCTCTGGTCCTCATAAAAATTACCTCAGCTTTATTATTGAATGAACATTCACTTATGTCAATTCGTTTATGAAAACTTGGCAACGATTTAGCAGAATCTTTACAAAAAAAATGTAAGTAATTTTCATACTTACACTTTCGAATTATAGATTGCCGATAAAGTCAAAACGATCACATCTGATCTTCGATCTTTCTGGAAAGAAGGATCGTAACGATGCAAAGGATCACCGCCAGCAAGAAGCTGGCTTTGAAACTGCCGAAGAGGTCGTAGGAATAGGACACTCCCAGATAAAATAAGGCAGCGATGAGCGTAGCGATCGAGGTGGTCTTCGACATGACCGGACCGCGTATATTCGGATTGAAACATTCCTTCGCCAGAACACCCGGCAGCAAAGATGCCAGAGACATCGACATGCCATAGAAGAAACCGCCGGCGGCCAGCAGGACCTTTGCCTTGAAAAAGGCGAAGAAGACAAATGACAGGGCGATCAGCACCGTCGTGATATTAGTGACCTTGAAGCTGCCGAAACGATCAGCCAGGCTGCCAAGCAATACTTTACCGATCAGGTTGCCCAGCATGATCGCCGAAGTGACCAGGGCGGCAAAAGAGACATCGTAACCTAAGGAATCGATAAAGACCGAGATCGAATAGGTATACTGGGTGATGCAGTAGATGATGGTGATCTCGACGATCGTCATCAGGATCAAAGAAGGATCATCCGAAAGCTTTTCTTTCTCTGCTGCTTCTTCCTTTTTCTCAGAAGAAACGTAAGGTCCCATCCCCTTTTCTTCCGGCGTCCACTTTGCGAAAAACAGGACGGTCGGCACGATCAGAATGAAACACAGCACTCCCAGCATGACGATGCCGCTGCGCCAGCCAAAGTTGGAGATCATATAGGAACTTAACGGATTGACCACAACGCCGCAGAGTCCGGATGCTGCCATCGCAAAGCCCAAAGCCAGACCGGTCGAATCTTTGAACCAGGCCTGTATCATCATGTTCAAAGGTACCGTCAGGATAAAGCCTAAGAAGAAACCCAGTAAGGCATTTTCCAGATACCATTGCCACAGCTGCGTGAAAAAGATCTGGGAGACGAAGATCAAAGAACACAGGGAAGCACAGACCACATAGATCAGTTTGTAGGTCTTCCTGTTAAAGACTCTTGAGACCAGGATCAGACTGGCGGAAGAGACGAAACTTCGTATCGTCATCGCTGCCGAAAAGGCGCCGTTGGAAAAGCCGAACTCTTTCAGTATCAAAGGATTATATAAGGATACACAGTTATTGTAGATGCCGGTCGTCGCTGCCTGTAACAGGAAACAGCAGATCATGATGACCCAGGCATAATGGATCTTGTTTTCTTTCATTTGCGATCTTCTTTTCTGAGTGTTCAAAACACGGTTTCCATTATAATTGTTTTTCTTCGCCTGTCCACAGGATCTCTTTCTTCCTGATCACCGTTGACACGTGTCAACGATTCGCACAGGTCATTCGGGATCAAAGAAGTTCACGATATGCTATCCCGCAATGTCCGCAAAAGAAAAACGTCACCTTGCGATGACGTTGTATTTCAGCTGTTCAGCTGTACTTTCAGATTGCCCAGTGCCGTCGCCTCGATCGGTAAAGCGATGACTTTCTTGCCGGTGGCTTTTTCCGTGAGTTCATTGAGGAACATATTTTTCGCTCCGCCGCCGACGATGTATAACTTCGAATAGGTCTTTCCGGTATTGCCCTCAAGCTCTTCGATGGCCTTCTTATAAGATAAGGCCAGTGACTTGTAGGCACAGCGGAAATAATCGTAGGTATCTTCCGGTTTGACTTTCAGCAAGGCATCGAATGCTTCCTTCATGTTTTCCGGAGACAAGAGTGACGGATCGTTGGCATCCAATACTTCTTCATAAGTGCTCTTTTGTGCCTGGACGACGATCTCCCGGATGTCGGTATACGGGCAAAGGCATCTTTGCAGTTCGTTGACGATCCACATGCCCATGATGTTCTTCTGGTAACGGTTGTAGCCGATGCCGCCTTCGTTGGAATAGTTGGCTTTCCTCGATCCCTCATCGGTGATCGGTCTTTCCGTCTTGACGCCAAGCAAAGACCAGGTGCCCGAGGAGATGTAAAGTTCATTGCCCTCCATCGGGATGCCCTCGACTGCCGAACCGGTATCGTGGGTCGCACATAAGATCACCTTGATCCCCTTGTATTCACCGGCTTCTTCACCCGGCTGGTACAGTTTCTTGAAAAGGCGTTCCGGCAGGCCGAGTTTTTCGATGATGGCCTTGTCATAATCGAGCGTCTCATGGTCGATCAGACCCATGGTCGTGGCATTGGTGAACTCGTTCTTCTTTACGCCCGTGAGCCTGTACATCAGGTACTCCGGGATCATCAGGAAATCACTCGCATGATCGAGCCTTCCTTTTTTCTTATCATCATAGAGCTGGTAGATCGAATTGAACGGCTGGAACTGACAGCCCGTGTGTTCGTACAGCTCTTCAAACGGAACGATCGCATGAACTTCATCGATCACTTTCTGCGTGCGGTGATCTCTGTAGGCATAGACCGGGAAGATGGGCGAATCATGATCCAGCAACACATAATCGACGCCCCAGGTATCGATCGACAGAGAAGACAGTTCATATTCTCCCATGGCGATCTCGATGCCTTTTCTGACCTTGGACTCCAGATATTCGACATCCCAGATCAGATGTCCGTCTTTTTCTTTCACACCGTTGTCAAAACGGTAGACTTCCTTGCTATGAAGGACACCGGCCTCTTCCCAGCCGACGATGTGACGGCCGGAAGATGCGCCGATGTCGATCGCCAGAGCGTACTTCATCAGCGTTCTCCGATCTTATCGGAAGTCTTTTCGTAAAGGAAACGTTCGTCGATATCGACCTTGAAATCGACCGCGATCTGACGAAAACCGGCCGGCGAGATCGTATTGACCTTGCGGTCGGACATCGACATGACCTTCACCAGCATCTCGGCAGCCTTTTCCACCGTATGCATGAGACCGAAAGCCTCATCAAAGTCATGGCCTGTGACGAAGATGCCGTGGTGGAACCAGACTGCGACGTCCTGGGTCTCCATGATCTTACAGGTCTTGACGGCGATATCTCTGCCGCCCGGGACCATCCACTCGACCAGACCGATGCCTTTCGGGAAGACGATCGGACATTCCGTCTCCATCTCCCAGATCTCTCTGGTAAAGACTTCTTCATCAAACGGAAGCACGAAGGTCAAAGCGACGGTATTTGCCGGATGGGCATGATAGACGACGCGTAAGCCTTCATCTCTCTTTTTTAGTACTTCAAGGTTCATCAGATGGGTCGGCAGTTCCGAAGTCGGCTTGCCGCCGTTGACAAGACCGTAAACGATCTTATATAAGGTGCCGTCTTCATTCACATGGATGATGGCGACATTGTCTTCGAAGTCGAGTTCGACGTTGCGGAAATACTTGCCGGAACCGGTGACCATGAAGTATTCATCGGCCAGGTATGGTACGGCTGTGCCGATCTCACGCCATTCCGCATCCTCATTGAGCAAGTCTCTGACTTCTTCGACTTCTTCTTTCTTCATGCGGTAGGAAAGGTTGCCGCCGTTTCTCTCATGCCAGCCTAAGGCATAACCGTCGGAACAGACTTTCGTAAAATCTTTCTTTAATTTCGTATCCATCGTTTACCTCCTGGAAAGGACCTCTTCCTCATATCTTTCAACTTCTGCGAACCATTCATCATCCAATGGCTTTTCGCATCTTGCACAGTATTCGTTCCAGACATCTTCAAACGGCATCGTCTTGAGTTCTTCCTGCAAGCTCATCAGCTTCGAGAACTTCTGCTCATCCTGTAATGTCTTTTCTTCTTCGACCGGCTGTAAGAGCGCATAAAGCAGCGCCTTCTGCGTATTGCGGTAGCCGTTGACCCAGGCAGAGATGCGGTTGATCGACGCATCGAAGTAATCCAAAGCGATATCCACTTTATCTAGACCGCATCTGACGATCTCTCTTGCGATCTCTTTTGTCTCATCGTCGAATAAGACGACATGGTCGGAATCCCAGCGCACCGGTCTTGTCACATGCAAGGCGATCTCATCAAAGAAAGTCAGCAGTGCCGGGATCTTGTCGGAAACGACCTCGGTCGGATGATAGTGACCGTTGTCCATCAGCGGGATACATTTGTCTTTATTCATGGCAGCATAGGACAGACAGAATTCAGCGGAACCGACAGTGTAGGATTCCACGCCGATGCCGAAGACCTTGGACTCCACGCAAGGTTTGACCTTATTGAAATCGAACGGTTCTTTCAGGATCTCATCGATGGATTCCCTGTATCTTCTTCTCGGACCGATGCGATCGCCCGGAATGTCCTTGAGACCGTCACCTGTCCAGATATTCATGACGCACTTTTCACCCAGCTGTTCTGCCAGATAGTTCGAGATGCGGATCGACGCCTTGCCGTGTTCGATCCAGAACTTCCTGGTCTCTTCGTCTGGCGAAGATAAAGTCAGCGGATCGCATTTTTCATGGGAGAAGAAGGTCGGGTTGAAGTCGCAGCCCAGTCCTCTTTCCTTGCAGAAGTCGACCCACTTCCGGAAGTGCTTCGGTTTGAGCTTATCGCGGTCTGCCCATTCGCCGTCTTCAAAGATGGCGTAGGAGGCATGTAAGTTCATCTTCGGTCTGCCCGGGATGAGCTTGAGCACTTCATCGAGGTCTTCCATCAGCTCTTCCGGATTTCTTGCCCTGCCCGGATAGTTGCCGGTCGTCTGGATGCCGCCGGTCAGCGGTTTGTTGGGATCGGTGTCAAAACCTCTGACATCATCGCCTTGCCAGCAGTGCAGCGAGACGGAAACGTTCTTCAAGGTCTCGATGGCTTTTTCGGTATCGACACCCTTTTTTGCGTATCTTTCTTTTGCGTAGGAATATCTTTCATTCATATGATCTGTTCTCCTTATCTTTCATTTTCATTTTATAAAGAAAACTTCTTCCTTTTTATATCGTTACTTAAATAAAAAACTGTCCTTTCTTGCAATATAATGTAGGTATGAACGAAGTTCTGCTGAAAAAACTGTCCGCTATCACCAAAGAGGAAGAAGACATATTACAAGGCAAAGCCTATGTCAACCGGACCTTATACTATTCCGATGAAAAGAAAAACAAAGTCGATGCCGACCTCGTCTTACAGAACGGCAAGCTCATCGACATCCGTCCCCACACCCGTTTCGTCTACTTCCCCAGACACACTCACAACTACATCGAGTTCGTCTATATGGCCAAGGGCGAAACGACCCACATCATCGACGGGGAGAAGATCCTTTTGAAACAAGGGGATCTGCTTTTCCTCAACCAAAAGGCCGTCCAGGAGATCTACCCGGCGGAAAAAGACGATATCGCCATCAATTTCATGATCCTGCCGCAGTTTTTCGATGAAGCCTTCAAGATGATCTCCAATGAACAGAGCGCCTTACGCGATTTCATCATCTCCTGTCTGACTTCGAAAGATACCGGATCCAACTATCTCTACTTCTCGGCCAGTGATATCGTGCCGGTACAGAACCTGTTAGAGAATCTGATCTGGAACCTGTTGGAAGATGAGCCGAACAAGCGTTCGATGAACCAGATCACGATGGGCCTTTTATTCCTTTCGATGATCAACCACTCTTCCTATATCGAAGTCTCACAGAACTCTTTCGACTCCAAGATCACCATGGAGGTCCTCTCCTACATCGAAAACAAGTACCCGTATGCGACACTGACGGATTTTGCGAAAACCAAAAAGATGGACGTCTATACCCTTTCCAGAGTCATCAAGAAACAGACCGGTTCGACCTTCAAGAAACTGCTGGAAGAAAAGCGGATGGCCCAGGCTTCCTTCTTACTCAAGAACACAAAACTCACGATCGAAGAGATCGCCTTGAATATCGGTTATGAGAACCTCTCTTATTTCTACCGTCTCTTTGAAAAGACCTACGGGATGAAACCGCGGACTTATCGCTTAAGTTAACAGGCAGAGCCGCTTGCGTTACAATAATGAATGAAAGAAGAAAATCTATGAAAAAACAAAACACGTCACCGATGAAGATCGTTGAAGCGGTCTTCTGTATCCTATATCTGCTGTTCGTCTATATCGCGACGCTGATCTTCCTCTCCAGGGGCCGGCATCTTTTCGCCGCTCTGGCATTCTGCCTGGCATTTGGCGACAGCTTCCACCTTTTCCCGCGCATCAAGATCGCTTTGAAAGGCGAAGACAAGGACGACGCTCACCGCCTGCAGTTAGGAAACATCATCTCTTCGGTCACTGTCACTCTGTTCTATGTGATCTTATACTTCATCATGAAACAGATCCATGCGGACCTTCCGACCCTGGTCTTGCATATCCTGCTGGCATTGGC
>JAZQIF010000111.1:0-19810 GCA_045540935.1 Erysipelotrichaceae bacterium
AGGGGCGGCTATAAAGCATCTTCCGAAATCCTTAAATTTGTGGTATACTCCATCTCGACAACTCGGAAGTTATCGCACAAATTCCAGTTTGTCGAGATGTTTATAAAGGTGTAGATTGGTGGACACAATTCAAAAGAATAATACCCGTTTTTCTTTAAAGAGAAACCGGCTAGAAGCTATTCATGCAAACAGAGCTAACATAAATCATTAGAAAATGTCATGTCTGGTTGGTGGAATCGGACACGTTTTCTTTTTACAATTCTGTTAACAACAGTTGCAAAGGTGAGAATTGTATGAGAAAACATTATTTAGACAACATCCGCTGGATCGTGGGAGTGCTGGTCATCATATATCATGTGGTCTACATGTACAATGCACAGGGGATCTTAGGCGGTCTTGGTCCGATAGCGGATCTGAAAACGCAGTATTTTGATCTGTTCATGTATATCGTGTATCCCTGGCTGATGCCGATCCTGTTCATTGTTTCGGGAATCAGTTCAAGATATTATCTGGAGAATCACGACGATAAAGAGTTTATCAGAAACAGGACAAGGAAGCTTTTGGTCCCTTCTACGATCGGACTGCTTGTCTTTCAGTTTATACAGGGGTATGTCTCTATGAGGCTGACGAATGGATGGCAGGATATTCAAAGTCTGCCTCTTTCAATAAAGTATCTGATCATGGTTCTAAGCGGTACCGGTGTCTTATGGTACATGCAGATGCTGTGGCTGTTCTGTATCATATTGGTTTGGGTCAGGAAGATCGAGAAAGACAGGGCGTGGTCTTTCGGAAAAAGGATGAACCTGCCGACCCTGATCCTGCTGAGTGCGGCGGTCTGGCTTTCAGCTCAAATCGGCAATACGCCTGTCATAGTCGTATATCGTTTCGGGCTGTACAGTGCTATGTTCTTTCTGGGGTATTTCGTTTTCTCGCATGAGGAAGTCATCGAGCGGCTGGAAAAGATGTGGTTTATCTTTGCGACCACAGCAGTAGTTCTATGTGTCTTCTTCTGCGTAATATATTTCGGCAAAAAAATCGCTGACGCGCCGATCAACCGCTCGTTCCTGTTTACTGCTTACTGCTGGTTTGGTTCTTTGGCGATACTTGGTACATCTGCCAGATATCTTGATTTTGAAAACCGTTTGACCCGATGGATGAACAGACACAGTTTCGGATTGTATGTGTTCCATTATCTGGGGATTTCCTCTGTTGCGCTGTTACTGGGCAAAGAGAGGCTGTTGCCTGCAGGATGGACCTATCTGATCAGTCTTATCGCGGGCTTCGGCTCAGGGTATTTACTGGATGCTGTAATATCTCGCATCCCGTTCATAAGATGGGCAGTATTGGGAAAAAGTGGAGGTGACAGAAATGTTTAAAGACAATCTTGTTCAGTTAAGAAAAATGAAATCGATGACCCAGGAAGATATCGCTGAAAAGGTCGGTGTTTCCAGACAGTCGGTAGCTAAATGGGAGTCCGGAGAAAGCATCCCGGATCTGGAAAAGAGCCGTCTTCTGGCGAAGGTGCTGAATGTATCTTTGGATGAACTTGTCAATCATGAGACAGGCGATGATATGGGCTTTGGTGTTCCGCCAAAGGGAAAATATCTTTTCGGGATCGTGACGGTGGGTGATAAAGGTCAGATCGTCATTCCGGCAAAGGCCAGAAAAGTATTCGATATCAAAACAGGAGACCAGTTGGTTATACTGGGAGATGAAGCCCAAGGCATGGCTATAATCAAGGCGGAAAACTTTCTGAATATGGCGGATGCGATCAGAAAAAGTATGGAAAACAAGCAAGGATAATGATCCTGATCCATGTTTGTTCCAAATTGTATAGATTTACAAACACCATTCAGATAAAGGGTCTGAATTCATAAATCCGGAGCCTTTTGTTTATAATGAAAAAAGAAAGATATCTATTGAAAAGAAGAATGAACTGCAAGATCAGGGAAGCAGTTCCAAAAGATGAAATCAGAATACGTGAACTGTATCTGGAAATGCTGAAAACGGTATATCATATGGAAGATGCACAAGGATATCGGGACGGTGATCTGGACAGGTTTTGGAACGGAAAGAAAGACATAATCTACGTTGCGGAAGACGATGAAGTGGTGGCGTTTCTTTCGATTGAAATCCATCATGAACCGAAAGACTACATCTATCTTGATGATTTCATAGTTACTGAAACATATAGAAACATGGGAATCGGCACCAAACTGATCCGTAGCGCAGAAGCATACGCGAGAAAAAACCGCATCGAAACAGTACTGCTTCATGTTGAAAAAACAAACATCCCGGCTATGAACTTATATGATAGACTGGGATATTCGATATATCGGGATGATAGGCATCGGTTTCTGATGAAAAAAAGATATTCTGTCGGTTCATTCCGATGAATGTTTAATCATTTCATGATCATATAATTATATGGATAGTTCATTAAGGTGTAGATTGATGAACACAATTCAGAAAAGACAAGCAGCTTTGATTTAATCAGAGCTGTTTTTAATAAGAAAAGAAAAGATGAAATGAAACATTTCAGTTGTGTCAACTCAGAGTCTTTTTGATTATATGTAGGACTGCCTGAACTGTTGTTAGATTATAAAGTATAATAGAAAAGAGGCAAAAAATGAGTAATGAAATAGTAATCTTCAAAGATGGTGATGTAAATATAGAAGTCCAGGTCAATCCCGAACAGGAAACAGTATGGCTTACCAGAAACCAGCTGGCTGAGCTTTTTGATCGTGATGTAAAAACAATAGGCAAACATATCAATAATGCTCTTAGAGAAGAGCTTGATAGAGACGTGGTTGTCGCAAATTTTGCGACAACCACTGCTCATGGGGCGATTGAAGGTAAAACCCAGACACATCTTACAGAACACTATAATCTTGACATGATCATTTCAGTCGGATATAGAGTGAAATCTAATCGCGGTATTGCATTCAGGAAATGGGCCAATAATGTTTTGAAAGATTATATGCTGAAAGGCTATGCGATCAATGAAAAGCGGCTTGAAGCACTCAATAAAACCATCGAGATCCAAAGCAGGATGATTTCCTCTCTTACGGAGACTCCGCAGGATGAAGTCTATGAAGTCGTAAAGAAATATACGGATGCCCTGTCATTACTGGATGAGTACGATCATCAATGTCTCAAAAAGCCGGATGGCAGCGATACCGTCTATAGGCTGACTTATGAAGAATGTCGAGCTTTGATTGATTCCATGGCTTTTGATTCGGGTGTCTTTGGCATAGAAAAAGAGAAAGGCAAACTGGAAGGAATACTGGCTGCAGTCTATCAGAACGTCTTTGGAACGGAAGTCTATCCTTCGATAGAAGAAAAAGCCGCCAACCTCCTGTATTTCCTGATCAAGGATCACCCCTTTGCCGATGGATGCAAGAGGATAGGCGCTTCGATTTTCCTGGAGTTTCTGAATAAAAACCATGCATTGTTCAAAGAAGGAAGACAGATCATATCAAATACAGCTCTGGTTGCTATAACTCTGATGGTTGCAGAATCAAGACCGGAAGAAAAAGAGATCATGATCACTTTAATCATGAATTTCCTCAATTAATGCAGGAACTATATTGTTGAATGAACTGAGTTCATAAATGTGTAGATTTACGAACGCTATTCAGAAATGAGTATAGGTTTACGAACGCTATTCAAATAATTGTGATAAAACTATATGATTATTTCTGAAACGGGAATAGAGAATAATATGTATAATTTGAAAGGCGTTTTCAGATAAGTAATCGATTCTTAGATGCTGATGGAAATGAAATAACAGGGTCTCGAGTGAGATCCTTTATTATTGTGAGGAAATATAACGCCAGATAGGTTCTATAACCTGGTTGAATGTATGATTAAACATCGTTTTTGTTGCTCGCCATATATAAACAAAAACTGTAAAATTGACAGTATCATTCTAAAAAACAGGCATTATTAAAAGATTTTCTGGTCAATATAATTTGAATTGTAAATGGCCATTATTGCATGAGGAGGCAGCGAAATGAAATTTCCGAAAGATTTTCTGTGGGGTGGTGCGATCGCCTGTTCGCAGGCTGACGGCGGCTTTGATGAAGGCGGCAAAGGCCTGAGCACACAGGATTGCCGGTTCTTTGATTCCAATTGGGATTTTGACACGATCTATAACGTCAATGCCTATGCATCGGACATCACAAGAGAAAGGCTCAATGCGGCGATCGCCGATAAGGGAACGGAACATTATCCGTTAAGAAGAGGCATCGACTTCTATCATCGTTTCAAAGAGGATATCGCATTGTTCAAGGAACTGGGGATCAAAGTATTCCGTACCTCTTCCTGCTGGGCGAGGATCTTCCCGTACGGCGATGAGGAAAAGCCGAATAAAGAGGGTCTGGCGTACTACCGGGCGATGTTCGATGAACTGAAGAAGAACGACATCAAGATCCTGCTTACGATCTGTCACTACGATATGCCGGTAGCTCTGGTAGAAAACTATGGCGGATGGAAGAACCGAAAGACGATCGATTTCTACATGAATTATGTAAGGGCGATGGTCGATAACTTCAAAGATGTCGTCGATTACTGGATCCCGTTCAATGAGATCAATGCCGCAAGATTCGGACATTGGGACGGCATCAGCATCATTGGTGAGGAAGAAGAGAATATCAATCAGACGATCTTCGAATGTCTGCATCATCAGTTCATTGCCAATGCCAAGGCAGTGGAATACATTCATGAAACTGCTGGTACATATAATGTCGGAAGCATGATCGCTGCGTTCACGATTTATCCGGGTACCTGCAATCCGGATGACGTCATGCAGGAGATCAATGACATCCGCAATTCCAACTGGTTCTATACGGACATCATGGCCAGAGGCCATTATCCGAATTATGCGTTCAGGCTTTTCGACAAACTGAACGTGAAACTGGAGATCTCGGAAGAGGACAAGGAAATACTGAAGAACAATACCGTTGATTTCGTTTCGTTCTCTTACTATGCATCCATGATTGCCAGTGTTTCGGAGGACTTTGAGGTCACGACGGGAAATATGGCCGGTTCGGTCTATGTCAACCCGTATCTCAAAAAGAGCGACTTCGGCTGGACGATCGATCCGCAGGGTTTGAGGATCTGCATGAACCGCTTTTATGATCGTTATGAAAAGCCGATCTTCATTGCCGAAAATGGTTTAGGAGCTTTTGACAAACTAGAAGACGGTACGGTCCATGACGATTACCGGATCGAATATCTGAGGGAACATTTCAAGGCAATCGCTCAGGCACTCGATGATGGCGTTGTGTGCTTTGGTTATACGATGTGGGGCTTCATCGATATCGTATCCTGTGGCCCATTGACGATGGACAAGCGCTATGGAGTCATCTATGTCGATCTGGACAATGACGGAAACGGAACAGGGGAGAGGATCAGAAAGGATTCGTTCCACTGGTATAAACACTTTATTGAGACACAAGGGGAGGAATTATAGGAATGAAGGATATTAAAAAATCAGCTTCGGAGATTATTGAGAATATCGGCGGTGTCGATAATGTCAAATCATTATCACACTGTATCACAAGGCTAAGATTTGTTGTTAAAGATGATGCAAAGATCAACAAAGAAGGAATCGAAAATGTCGAAGGCGTCAAAGGCTATGCCGTATCCGGTGACCAGAGACAGGTCATCATCGGTGCCGATGTTGAAGATGTCTTCCGTCAGATCGAAAAGGACTACGGTTCCAAGATGAACATCGATTCCGATCTGGTCGATGCCGCAGAAGAAACAAAAGGAAATGTTTCTTTCGGTAAGAAGATCGTCGATACCCTGTCCGGCATCATCGCACCGATCATCCCGGCTTTCTGTGCTGCAGGTATGGTCAAGGTGTTCTTGGTTCTTCTTTCAACGATCGGTGTCTGCACCGGAGAAGAAGGATGGTGGACATTGCTGTGGTTTGTAGGCGATGTAGCTTTCTATTTCCTGCCGATCCTTGTAGCAATTTCTGCAGCAAGAAGATTCAAAGTCGACCAGGGCCTGGCTCTCATCGTTGCCGGAGCACTTGTATATCCTGACTTTGTCAATATGGTCAATGCAGGGGAACAGCTCACTTTCTTCGGTATCAATGTTCCGATGTATGGTTATTCATCAACGATTTTCCCTGCACTGCTTGGAGTATTGCTGCTGAGCTATGTTTACAGGTTATTCAACAGAATCATCAAGGTCGAAGCACTGAAATCGATCCTGGTTCCGATGCTTTCGGTCATCGTGACTTCCATTGTCACCTTCATGGCTATTGCACCGCTTGCCAACTGGGGTGCCAATCTGCTGGCTGTTGTCTTCCAGTGGCTGATGAATACAGTTGGCCCGATCGGCGGTCTGATTATCGGTGCTTTGATGCCGATCATGACTCTGACAGGTTTGCACCAGTCTTTGGCTCCGCTTGAGATCCTTGAAATCACAGAATTTGGCGGATCGCTGGTTTTGGCAATCGAGTTCTGGCACAATCTGGCAGAAGCCGGTTCTGCGCTAGGAACTTCCTTCTTTACTAAGGACAAGAAGATGAAAACGATTGCTGCCGAAACAGGACTTACTGCTTTCGTTGGTGTCAGTGAGCCTGCGATCTATGCGGTCATGGTCAAAGAACGCGCTTCTATGATCGCTGCGATGATCGGCAACGGTATCGGCGGATTCCTTGGCGTTCTGTTTGGCATCAAAGGTTATGCGTTTGTATGGCCGAACATCTTTGCGATCCCGTCGTTCTTAGGAAGCAATGCCGGAAGAGATCTGATGATGCTGCTGATTGCTGCCGCTGCAACATTTGTATCAGCATTCCTTCTTGTTCCGGTCATGAACAAGGTTCTGAACAAAAAGGCATAAAGCAAAAAGCGGAAGGCCTACAGCGGCCTTCCTTTTGAAATATAATGAAAGCAAATGAAAACGATCTACTTTCCAGAACTAGATAATTTCTTTAACGAAAATTCACAATCAGAAATCTGGCATCTGAATCACCCAGGGCAGCTCAGCAAGAGATATGATTTGTTGCAGTACGAAGTGATAAATGGTGAAAAAGTCTATCTTTTCGATTTTACAGATGATATGGTCAGCAATGATTTGCTGATCTTCAAAGAGAGCAGATTCACCATTCTTCCGCTTCATAAGCATAGGTATCTTGAACTCAATTATGTGTATAGTGGCTCTTCGGAATACGTCATTAACGGAAAAAGGGTCACTCTGAACAAGGGAGATATCGTTCTTTTGGAGCCTGATGTCATTCATTGTGCTGAATATAAAGATGAATCAGATATCGTAGTCAATTTCGCGATGAAGGAAAGATATTATCGGAATGTTCTGACCAAGTACAACGATAACCGGCATCTCCTGTTTGATTTTCTTTTTGATTCTCTTTTACAGAATCGGGAAAGAAACAACTACATTGTCTTCAGAAAAAGAAGTAATCCAATGATCGACATGGTGATGCAGACGATTTTCTATCTGTATTTTGGAGTCAGAGAAGACAATTACGGTTCGGTCATGGAAGAGTACATCCGTCTGATGTTCTTACAATTGGTTAACGAGACTTACCGTTCAAAGGATACCGAATTCTCAAGCGAGGACGACATCATTCTGGCGACGATCATGAAAGAAATTCAGGATCATTATTCGGATTGTGATCTTCGGAATATTTCTGACCGGTTTGGGTACAACTATAACTATTTCAGCAATCTGATCAAAAAGAAGACTGGTTATACTTTTCTTGAGTTGAAAAGAAACAGACAGTTTGAAGAGGTTAAGTCTCTGCTTATCACTACGGATAAACCAATTGATATTATTGCACAGGAGTGTGGTTTTACAAATCTTTCATATTTTTACAAGCTATTTGCAAAATATAACAGAGTCACTCCAGCCGAATATAGGAAACAGAACATATAAAATACAGTAGGAATCATACAATAGCTTAACAAAGTATAGATTTATGAGCACAATCCAATCTTTGAAGGCTCTGAATTCATAAGGATATGAGGATACTGTTTTATTTTGTTATTCGTTAAGGAATGCGATACGGGTCTTGTCTGATGCATTCTTAAATGAAATGGAGATTACAGACATCATTAAGAAGATTTGTATCAGTGGATAAGAAAACTTCGGGCTTTGTCCATGAAGTGAACAAGCCATAATTCCTTCTTGAAGCGCTGGTTGAATTCTTCATCGGTGAAGTAGCCGCGGATCTCGGTGATCTCGCGATAGCGGTAGATCAGATAGATCGCAGATGAAAGAAGACCGCTGTAGGCCAGCAGGATGATCCACCAGAAAACACCGAGTATGTTTGCATAGTAAAATGTCAGACCTACGGGAAGGATCGTGCCCAACAACATGACTGCAGCAAAGGTCAGAGCTTCTTTGGAGGCAGAGAAAAGGGAATGCTTCCGCTTGCGTTTCCTTTCATAAAATGTTTTGAATTTTTCTTTATCTGCTTTGTTCGTCAGGAACATCATCCTCATTATAACGCAGAAGGGACTTATGAAAAAAAACTGTTCGATGTTTTGAACAGTCTCTTTGTATTGTTGATCATTCTGTACGAAGTGCGATGACCGGATCCTGTTTGGCGGCTTTCTTTGATGGGATGAAGCCGGCGATGATCGTTAAGAAGATCGATATCAGGATCAAAGCGACCGCTGCTTCTTTTGGCAGGACGGCATTGACGTCGCGGTTGTCTGCCACATCATGGATGATCTTGTTGATCAAAGGCAAGGACGCCAGTGTGACGCCGACTCCTAAAAGGCCTGAAAGGGCACCGATGATGAAGGTCTCAGCCGAGAAGATCGAGGAGACGTTTCGCTTGGAGGCACCCATAGCTCTCAAGATACCGATCTCTTTGGTACGTTCAAGGACCGAGATCAGAGTGATGACGGCGATCATGATCGAAGAGACCACTAAGGAGATCGATACGAAGGCGATCAGGACGTAGGTGACGACATCGACGATCGTCTTGACCGAAGACATCAGGATACCGGTGATATCGGTATAGCGGACTTTGGAATCTTCGTCCGCATTTTCGTTATAGCGTTGTAAGAAACTTAAGAAGTTTTCTTTGGATTCGAAATCTTTGAAGTAGAAGGAGATCGATGTCGGATCTTCCAGATCCTGGTAACCCAGGGAAATGAGGTTGGCATTGGCGGATTTTTCTTCCGTTCCCTGCATCATCGTTTCCATCAGACGGGACAGTTCGTCCTGGTCCATATTGAACTGGAAGGCCTGGGCGAATTTGTCGGTATCGAATTTCATGATATCGCCCGAAAACATCTCACCCAGCTTTGAGAAGGTATCGGTCATCGGTTCCATCATCTTAGCTGTCGCTGAACCGATCTGGCCGGCGATCATCATGACGGTGAAATCGTTGATCATCTGACTGATGACGGCTGCGGTATTCTGCAAAGCCGTCTGATTTCCCAGCTGCGCTGTGACAAGCTGTGAACTTCTTAGCTGGATGCCGTTATTTCCAGTATAGATCGCATCGTTTTCTTCTTTGAGATATTCGACGCTTCCTTCATTCGCGATCTGCGAAAGACCTTCGTAGTAGGAAGTGAACATCGCCTGTACACCTTTGGCTAAAGAGTCGTACTGTTCTTTTGTGATCATGTCCAAGAGCGGTGTGACATCGTTTCCGCCAAGTTCGGCGATATACTGCTGCGAATTGGCGATGAGGATCTTTGCGAACTGTTTGTAGGCATCACCGGTGATGGCTTCTGCAGCTTTTTGTATCTCTTGCGGATCGAGTTTCAGGATCGTCTTTGTGATAGTCTGATCTTCCGATGCTTCTGTTTCCTGCGGGACTTCCGGTTCGATCACGGGGTCCGTTGACGGATCTTCTGTCGGATCGGATGGAACTCCTTCTTCGATCTGTTCAAGATGATTTGCGTCAAAGTTATTGACCTGCTGCTGCAGGAAGGAAGAGTTGACCAGGGTAAACATGCCCGTAAGAAGTGTCTTATCCGGTGTATTGGCGATCATGTCGGCAGCGGTCTTTGCCGAGTTCATGACGATGTCCTGCATCGCTTTTTCGTCGACCGTTTCGAATTTGAAGGCATCTTCGTCGATATCGATCTTGAAGGCGTCCTTCAGCATCTCTTCATCGATGCTGACCATATCGTTGAAGTCGAGTTTTTCATTCTCTTCTTCGTTGACTTCATCGAATTTCTTGCCGGAGAAGACATCGACGTCTTTGTCGGCCAGCTGCTTGGAGACGATGGCCGTACGGGCAGATTCCTCGATGATGTACTGACAGAGGTCTTTGCGGTAGCCTATGCCCGGAGAAAGGGCCATCGAATTGCTGTCTTCCTTCAGACAGACGATGCCGACGATGTTCAGCTTGAGAGACTTGTCATAGAGATCTCTCATATAGGCATCGTCATTCGACATATCTTCGTAGACGTTGTATTTCACGTTGTATCTGTAGACATCGGTCGGTTCGATCAGCTTCAGATCGATGTTCATGAGGTCTTCGTAGGAGTATTCCCGCGGTGTGTTCCGGATGCCTGCTTCTTCGCCAGACATGACGTTGGTGATGATGGTACGAAGCTCCGATGTATCTCTTAATCCCAGTGAGTAGACCAGAAGGTCAGAGATGGAATTGGGTTCCGAGAGGACGAGTATGAGCTCATCATATCTTTCAGGCCATCTGCCCATCAGCACGTCGTACTGGTCCTTGTAGGAATCGATGTTTTCCGGCATTTCGGTGAAGACGGAGTTGCCGCCGAAAGACATGGTCGACATGAAGGAATTGGCAGATGAGGAATACATCGAAGACATCAGCGAGGATGGATTGAGTTTTGCCAGGTTGTCCGCTGCGTCGATCGTATAGATGACAGGACGGATCGAATAGGCATAATTGATATGTGTGACATCATTTCTGTATTCTTCCGGGTGACTGTCCAGATATTGTTTCAGGGTCTTCAGGTCGTTGGTGCCGATGACCGAAAACATGGTCGTCAGGTACTGGCGTTCCGTGACGAAGTTTCCTTCGCTCTTGTAATTCTCTCTGTCGGACACCATCGTTAAGATCGCGGAAGTGGCATCCGCCCTTTCCGAGGTGGGCGTAAGCGGATAAGAAGACAGGGTGTGTTGCTGTATCTTGTCGATGTAGTTCTGGAAGCCTGTCGATAAGGAAGTGATCAGGGCGATGCCGATGATGCCGATCGATCCGGCAAAGGCCGTCAGGATCGTCCTTCCTTTCTTGGTCAATAGGTTATTGAAAGAAAGAGACAGAGCTGTCAGATAGGACATGTGGGCCTTTCTGACTTTCTTCGGTCTTTCATCGATCGTATCGTTTTCATCGACGAAAGGGTTGGTATCGGAGATGATGTGTCCGTCTTTCAGATTGACGATGCGGTTGGCATACTGCTGCGCCAGTTCGGGGTTGTGGGTGACCATGACGACGAGCCGGTCTTTGGCGACTTCCTTAAGCAGTTCCATGACCTGGATGGACGTTTTGGAATCCAAAGCGCCGGTCGGCTCATCCGCCAGAAGGATGTCGGGGTTGTTGACCAGGGCTCTGGCGATCGCAACACGCTGCATCTGACCGCCGGACATCTGGTTCGGCTTCTTGTGAGCCTGTTCCTTCAAGCCTACCTGATCGAGGGCATCGAGGGCTCTTTGCCTTCGTTCTTTCCGGGAGATGCCTCCGATCGTCAGGGCAAGCTCGACATTGGAAAGAACGCTCTGATGCGGGATCAGATTGTAGGACTGAAAGACGAAACCGATCGTATGATTGCGATACGTATCCCAGTCTCTGTCCTTGTAGTTTTTGGTCGAGACGTTATTGATGATAAGATCGCCTTCATCATAGCGGTCAAGTCCGCCGATGATGTTCAAAAGCGTCGTCTTGCCCGATCCGGAAGGACCGAGTATTGCGACGAATTCGTTATCGCGAAGATCGAGTGACACGTTGTCCAGAGCCTGCTGAACGAGGTCGCCGGTCTTATAGGTTTTCGAAATATTGCGTATTTTAAGCATAAATAGATTTTAGCATTAAAAACAGTTCGTTTACACTTACTATGCAGGCTTTGGCAGTCTTTTGTTACTCACGTTTCGTTCACAATATGGAACTAAAATATAAGCGTGTTTCTTTCAGAAAGGATTTATGCTTTATAATAAAAACAATGAAAAACAAATATAAAAGTGTCGGATTGGATTATGATCTGATCATCGATAAATTCAAGAATATCTACGATTATGAGGAAACTGCCAACGCCTATCTGTCAGATGAGTTTTTCAGACAGCTGGAGGATATGCTGGATGAGGAAGACTATGCGATGGCCAAGGATGCGACCAAGGGGCTCTATATCCTGGCAAGCGAATTATGCATGTTTCCTTTATATGAATCACTGTTGGAGGTCTATGAGGATCTGGAATATGAGATGTATTCCGATGTGATGGGCCATTATAAAGATATGTACAGGGTCTATGAGAAGATCCGGAGCGTCTTCCATGCGTGATTGTGTGGTAGTCGGTGCCGGCCATGCGGGAGTTGAGGCGGCGATGTCGCTTGCCCATGCGGGCAAGGACACCGTTTTAGTCACGATCAAGCTTTCGCATATCGCCAAGATGCCCTGCAACCCTTCGATCGGCGGACCGGCAAAAGGCGTCGTCGTCCGGGAGATCGATGCCTTGGGCGGCGTCATGCCCAAGATCGCCGATAAGACAGCACTGCAGTTCAAGATGCTCAACACCACCAAAGGGCCGGGTGTCTGGAACATGCGGGTACAGTCGGACAAGCTGGAGTATTCCAAGGCGATGGCCGATCTGTGCATGCATGCCGAAAACCTTGAAGTCGTCGAAGATATCGTCGATGAAGTCATCGTTGAAGATAAAAGATTCAAAGCCGTCAGGCTGCGTGACCACGGAGTCATCGAGGCAAGAGCCTGCATCTTAACGACCGGGACCTATATGGATTCCACGGTCATGATCTCTTCGGATACCCGATCCGAAGGACCGGATGGCGATAAGACGACTAAGGATCTTTCCGAATCGCTGCGTAAGATGGGACTCAGACTCTTCCGTTTGAAGACCGGTACGCCGCAAAGAGTCCTTACTTCTTCGATCGATTTTTCCAAAACGAAATATGAACCCGGGGCAAGTGAATTCCTTCGTTTCTCGGAGGAGACGAAAAAGGAAGAGGTGTTGCCTCCGGAAAAACAGGTCCCGTGTTATCTGACTTATACGACACCTGAGACTTTGCAGATCATCAAAGAGAATCTGCATAAGTCTTCGATGTATTCGGGTGTCGTCAAGGGAGTGGGTCCGAGGTATTGTCCTTCGATCGAAGACAAGGTCGTGCGTTTTGCCGATAAGGAAAGGCATCAGTTATTTTTAGAGCCGGAATCCTTATCTTTGAATACGACCTATATCCAGGGCTTTTCCACCTCGATGCCGCGAGACGTGCAGGAGGAAATGGTCCATTCCCTGATCGGTCTTGAGAATGCCAGGATCATCAAATATGCCTATGCGATCGAATACGATGCGATCGATCCTTTGCAGGTCAAGGCGTCTCTGGAACTCAAGCCGATCGAAAATCTCTTCATCGGCGGACAGATCTTAGGCACATCGGGCTATGAAGAAGCGGCAGGACTCGGTCTGATGGCAGGCATCAACGTCCGCAGAAAACTCGACGGTCTTGAACCGCTGATCTTAAAAAGAGATGAGTCCTATATCGGTGTCATGATCGATGATCTGGTCACCAAAGGGACAAATGAGCCCTACCGACTGCTGACTTCAAGAGCCGAATACAGGCTCTTATTGCGTCATGACAATGCCGATCAGCGATTGTTAAAGTACGGTTATGAGAACCATCTGATCAGTGAAGAGAGATATGCGTCTTTCTGCAAGAAGATGGAAGATATTCAGAATATGAAAACGATTCTTAAGGAAACGAAGATCGACAAGGATTCCGGCATCAATGAGTATCTTTTGTCTCTGGGCTTTGAAAACGAGACAGGTTCCCATAATGCCTATGAATTACTGAAGCGTCCGGGTGTGGAGCTTCACAAGATCCTTTCGATCGCGGGCATAGCTCATGACGAAGAGATCGCAAAGCAAGTCGAGATCGAGGTCAAATACGAGGGTTATATCAACAAGGCCCGCAAGGAAGCGGAGCGCATGCTGAAGATGGATGCGATACGCCTTGATGAGGATATCGATTACCTGCATGTGGACAATCTGGCTTTGGAGGCCAGGGCAAAATTAGACAAGATCAGACCATCGTCCTTGGGACAGGCGTCGCGTATCTCGGGCATCAATCCCAGCGACATCCAGGTCCTGGCGATCTATCTGAAACAACATAAAAACAAGGAGGAATAACACATGTATTATGAGATCATTGGCGGTTCTTTTCCGGCAGTAAATGTCGTCTTAAATGAAGGCGAAACAGTCGTTACACAGTCCGGAGCGATGGCGTGGTGCGATGAGGATATCGAAATGTCCACCAATGCCGAAGGCGGTCTTTTAAAATCGATCGGCAGGATGTTCTCCGGTGCCAGTCTGATGTTTGTCAGACATACGGCCCGCAGAAACGGTTCCAAGATCACTTTTTCGGCTAGTTTCCCGGGTACCATCAGGGAATTCGAAGTCGATGCGGATCATGAGTATTATGCACAGAAATCTGCATTCCTGGTTGCCGAAGAGGGCGTCAATATCGATGCTACCGTCAACAAGAAGTTCTGGGCAGGTTTATTGGGCGGCGAAGGTTTCATCATTCAGAAATTCACCGGCGAGGGTACGATGCTGGCAGAGATCGATGGTTCGGTCGTCGAGCTCGATCTGAAAGAAGGCGAATCCATCAAGGTCGAAACAGGTCACGTCGCATTGTTTGAATCGACTTGCCAGTATGATGTTGAATCCGTTTCCGGTTTCAAAAACATCTTCTTCGGCGGACAGGGCCTCTTCTTAACGACTCTGACAGGTCCGGGCAAGGTGTGGTTACAGACGCTGACGGCACAGGATATGGCACAGAAGCTGGTTCCGTATATGCCTTCTTCATCCAGCGTCAACGTCAGTTCTTCCTCATCCAGCAGCAATTGATTCTCACAGGAAGTCTTCGGACTTCCTTTTTCATGCATGAAAAAAGGGCGTATCAGCGATACGCCCTGTTTAGGTCTTTGTCGAAATGAATTATTTCAGTAATTCGTTGACTTTCGCCTGGACTTCGGAGTAATCGTAGCCGGCAGCTGTCAGCTTGTCTTTCCTTTCCTGACCGTTGCCCCATTTGCCGCGGATGACTTCCTTGGCAACTTCTTCGATCTCTTTCTTAGCACCGGCTAAAAGTTCATTGACCTTGCCCTGAACTTCGGAGTAGTCATAACCTGCTTCCGTGAGCTTGTCTTTTCTTTCCTGACCGTTGCCCCATTTGCCCTGGATGACTTCCTTAGCCAGTTCTTCGATCTTGGCAGCTCTCTTTGCCAGCCTTTCAGCTTCGATCTTGGCAGCAGCTTCTTTAGCGGCAGCTTCGGCAGCTTTCTTGGCATCTTCGGCAGCCTTGATCAGATTGTTGACTTTGGATTTGACATGTAAGTAGTTGTCATAACCGGCAGCTTCCAGTTTTGCCTTGATCTCGTCATCAGTCTTGCCCCAGACGCCGTCCATGACTTCTTTGGCAAGCGTCTCGATATCTTTCTTGGCTTCGACGACTTCGGTCTTTACTTCTTCTTTGACTTCATCGGTCTTTTTCTTGAATGCATCAAATAATCCCATAATTCCTGATTCCTCCTTCATTTTTACATCGCTGATATGATATTTGGATGTAGCTTTTGTTACCTCTATTATATTACATTGGCATTTTCGTTGTGAATTTTTCTATTCATAAGAAAAGTACGGCACTGGCCGTACTTTGTCTACTTGGTATTGAGATCGAAGATCGACTGAAGTTTTCCTTCACACTTCATCAGAGCCGTCTTATTGCCGATGACACAGACATTGTCCTGCTCATTGACGAATTCAAAGTTCGGAATGGTCCTTTCGATATCTTCCTTTTTTGTATTCAGGATCTGTGTGAGGATCTCGCATTTGTCTTCGTAGGTATAACCCATGAGATATTCAAGATCGCTGCTGACGATCGAGGCTCTTAAGGAAAGATACGGATCGTAGTCACCGGTCGTACCGACGATGTAGTTTTCGATATCCGTGTTCTTCGCGATGAAGTCTTTCAGATACTGCGGTGTCTTTTCAAAGATGCGCAGGGTGTTGTCCGGGCTTGGGTCTCTGTAGGAGTAGAAACCGGCGGTCCTGGCGATACCGGAACGGAAGCCGCAGCCATAGGCGCCGCCTTTGACACGGACATTGTTCCATAAGTAGTCGTAGCTCAAGATGTTGGATAAGACGAACATCGTGCCGATCTTTTCGACTTTTTCACCCAGCATCGATACCTTCGCCGCATAGGAGATGTTGGCCGGAACGGCGATGCCTTCCTTCTTTGATCCCAATGGGGCGATCAGTTTTTCTTCACCGATACTTCCATGTGGTGCATCATCGATGATCGCTTCCAGATTCTGTTTTGCATCATCACCGGATACGGATACGAGGTATCTTTCTTTGATGAAGAGCTTCTTGTTCAATCCGGCAAGACCTTCAAGGAAGCGGTCGGCTTTTTCTTCCCAGTTATTGTCGAGGTCTTTGAGATAACGGTAGGCTTCATAGCCCTTGGCGTATTCGGCGATCGCACTCACGCTGTTGCAGTAGGAGGAAGCTCTTTGAAGGGCCAGAGAATGGCCGGCATTGATGTAGGCCTGTTCCATGCCGAAAAGGTTCTGCTTCAGGATGTCGCGGACCGCTTTCTTATCGGAGAAATCGGTCTTGTATAAGATCTCCTTGACTAAAGCGTTGGCTTTCTCATCGTTTCTGTTTAAGGCAGACCAGGAGATGATGATGTAGTCGTTGACTTTTTCTTCCTTGATGTTCCTTGAACCGGAGAAGGATGCCGAGAAGTCACCGAGAAGTGATTTGATCTCGCGGTTGAGCGACAAAGTGTCGTAGTTCTCCGTCGGCAGATTTCCTAAAAGCGTCATCAGCTGGCCGGCGATCGTGATCTCTTCTTCATTCAGATCGTTGGCCCTGGCAACCAGGGATGTATAGGAGATGCCGCCGGTATTGACCGGATGGTATAAGACAGTGTTTCCGTTATGTTCTTTTACTTCGATCGGATAGGAAGACGGGGTCGTTTTCAGATCTTCCAGATGTAAGGCCGGAAGAGTGGCTTTCTGTTCCGGCGTATCTTCTTCGTTCTGCCACCGGATGAGCTTTTCGTTCATCCTGACGAGCTCTTGTTTTTCTTCTTTTGTCCAGGTCGCTTTGATGGCTTGCAGCTTTGCCTGTTCCTTTGCGATCTTTTCTTCGCCCAGTGTGTTGGATGGCGTTAAGAAGATCTGTGCGCAGTGCTTGGAATCGAGGATATAGTCTTTGATCAGATCCTCATAGTAGGAAGTGGAGAGCTTTTCTCTCAGATTCTTGAAGAGGTCACCGAAGCAGATCGAATCTTTCGGATCGCCGCCATAAAGCCAGGAGTCTAAAGCCGTCAAAGCGAAGACCAGGCCTTTGGGCATGCCGCCGAAATCTCTTTCCAAAGCTTTGAATTCTTTCTGGTTGAGCGAAGCTTCCAGTTCTTTTCTGTCAAGACCGTTTCGGATCGCGTCGTTCAATACTTCATTGATCGTGTCAAGGATCTCCTGTTTTTTTGCCATGTCGGTGTTGTAGACATCGATCTCCAGGTATGGCTGCAAGATGCCGTCCTGTACATCGAAGCTGACATCTTCACCCAGGCCTTTGGACAGGATGGCTTTCTTTAAAGGAGATTCGTTGTTTCCGCAGAGAACGGAGGCGATCAGAGAAAAGGCTGCTGTCTTTTCGTAGTCGAAATAATCGCCAAAGACATAGCCGAAGGCCATCTGTGCCTTGCCGGCCGGGTCATCGTCCGGTGCGATCTCGTAGTCTCTTGTGACTTCACTTTTCACCGGGGCCTGTTTTGCGATATCGATGAGGTCGCCTTCCTTGCCGAATTCGCTCAGATATTCTTCATCGATGATCTTTAAGATATTTTCGATATCCATATCCCCATCGAGGAAGATATAGGAATTGGAAGGGTTGTAGTATTTTGCGTGCGATGCACAGAACTGTTCATAGGTCAGATCTGTGATGTGATCGGGATCGCCGCCCGACTCGTTTCCGTAGCAGTTGTCCGGGAACAAGGCATGCATCATCAGTCTTCCCTTGACGCCGTCCGGGGAAGAGAAGGCACCTTTCATCTCGTTGAAGACGACACCTTTATAAATCGGATCGGCGTCGACATCATTCAGTTCATAGTGCCAGCCTTCCTGGTAGAAGACGTTCGGGTTCTGTCTTACCAGCGGGTGGAAGACAGCATCCATATAGACACGCATCAGATTGACGAAGTCTTTGTCGTTTCTTGAGGAGACCGGATAGACCGTCTTGTCAGGGTAGGTCATCGCATTCAGGAAAGTCTGTAAGGAACCTTTCAGAAGATCGACGAAGGGTTCTCTGACCGGATACTTGCGGGAGCCGTTGAGGACGGAGTGTTCCAGGATGTGGAAGACACCCGTGTCATCGACCGGAGTGGTCTTGAAGGCGATCGAGAAAGTCTTGTTTTCATCGTCTCTTTTTAACCAGATCGTCCGTGCACCGGTCTTTTCATGGACCATTTCATACATTTCCGCCTTGATCTCATTTAGAGAGCGGATCTGATTGACTTTAAAGCCGTGGATCATATCATTTACTTGCATAATTTTCATACTCCAATAAGGCAATTATAGCACGCTGATTAAAGATCGCTTCCAAATGGACTTAAAAGAGGATCCAAAGATCAATGAAGAAAGCCAGATCTGTCAGCGATGATAAAATAAAGATATAGACAATATGTAATGACGAAGGAGGAGTATCGTTTATAGGAAAAGAAAAGTAACCTCGCAATTGTAGATTCGTGGATTTACCCTTTATACTTTGAATTGAAGTCATTTGTTCATTGCATAAAGCGGGATTACCGCATACAAGAGGAGGTTACAATGAAAAGGATAATCAAAATCGGGATGGATGTCCATACCACAAACTACACTTTATGTGTCTTTGAACCATCGTTTGAACATGAAGGAACCGTTCACTACATCACTCAGGTCAAGCCGGAAGTGAAGAATATCATCGATGTCATCAGTAAGTTAAGGAAGAAACTTAAAGATGATGATCTTGATATCACATGCGGCTATGAAGCCGGATGCTTAGGCTATTCCCTTTATCATGAATTAAAAGACAAAGGCGTCAGCTGTATCATTTTAGCTCCCACGACCATGAAAGTTCAAAAAGGCGGGAAAAAGATCAAGAACGATTACCGTGATGCCAGACAGATCGCTGAATGTTTATCCTATGGAGGCTATTCGGCAGTATATGTTCCTACATCTTTGGACAATTCCGTCAAAGAGTTCATCCGGATGAGAGATGACTTCAATCAGAATCTCAAATCCACCAAGCAGCAGATCATCGCTCTGCTTACCAGGAACGGAAAACACTATGATGATAGTTCCTATTGGACTGGCAAACACATAAAGTGGATCAGCTCTGTCCATTTTGAAGAAGAACTGCTCAATGAGACCTTAGCCGAATACATGATCGAGTATTATCATCTTGCAGACAGGATATCGAAGCTTGATGAACGCATTGAAGAGATCTCCCAAAAAGAGATCTATATCGAAAAAGTCAATAAGCTCAAGTGCTTCATCGGCATCAGGACTCGTACTGCCCTGTCTTTGATCGTTGAGACTTCCGATTTCAACAGATT
>JAZQIF010000112.1:0-4030 GCA_045540935.1 Erysipelotrichaceae bacterium
CTTTTTGCCTTTCACATACATCCTTGAAAGCTTCTGCTGTGCTTTCTTAAGCCGTTTCTCACTGCATTTAAGGAAATGCGGCATCTCAGCGCAGCTTCCTTCACTGTCCACATACAGTCCGTTCATGGCAAAATCAAGACCGACTATCTTGCCTGTGTCATTCTGGACGATCACTTGGCTTTCGTATTCGTACAGAACAGATACATAGTATTTACCGCTTGGCTCTTGTGTGACAGTAACGGATTTCAGTTTATAGCCTTCCGGTGCGATACGGTGTTTCTTTATCTTTATCTCTCCCAGTTTCGGCAAACGGATGAAACGATCAAGAACCATGATATTTCCGTTTACCAGATTCGTGGTATAACTTCTCTTACTGTGATGTTTTGTCTTGAAGCTTGGATATCCGATCTTCTTATCATTGAAGAAGCACTGAAACGCCTTTTTCAGTTGAAGCTGCACATTTGCCAGCGCCAGGGAATCCACTTCCTTGAGCCATTCATGGTTTTTCTTATACTGTGCAGGTGTAGGATACAGAGTTTTATGTTCCTTTTCGTAATACGCTTTTATATCACAAAGCATCTTATTCCATAGGAAACGGACACATCCGAATGTCTTGTCAAGAAGAACTGCCTGCGCCTCACTTGGATATGCACGATAGCGGTATGCGATATTACGTTTCATTGTTTTCCTTTTGCTTACTGTGATATTCCAACATGGACTTATCTATATTATTGCGATTTTGAGTGGCAAAAAATGTTCCACCAGAGAAATTCCGAATTCCGAATTCCGAATTCATCCCCGCCTTTACACTTCGCAAGAAGACTGAGACTTCTTCGGGCTTGCGTTAAACAAAGCGAAAGGCCACGCAAGTGGCCTTTGTTAGTAGATCGTCCTGATATCGCCGCTGATGCCGTAGCGCTTTTTGAACTGTTCAAGATCCTTTTCGCTCTGCAAGAGCTGTATCTCCTCGAATTTTCCGGTCTCCAGATTTTCAAAACCTGCGACTCTTTCACCGGTACAGATGCTCGAACGGATGGCCGGCCGGCGCAGCGTTTCATCGTATTTCTTTACTTCGATCGTTTTCTTTCTGAAAAACACTTTTCTTCCTTTCTAGCAGACCGGCACTTTGCGGTTCACATTTCTGCCCTCTTGTCTTTCACAGACGATGACAAAATCAAAGATGTCATGTTTTATGCAGATCCAGAAGTCCTCTTCAGGAAAGACTTCTTTCTGTTTTTCATCGAAGAATTTCTTTCCATCGCTTTCCTTTAAGGCAAGCAGCTTTTCTTCGATCTGCGGATCTTCCTTTCCTTGTAACAACCCCCTGATGTATTCCGCACAGAGAAGATCTTCCTTGGCGGAACTTGTCCCGGCGTTGCCCATACAGACAAGAGAGACTTCTTTGGGATCTTTGTCAATGATATAGCGGGAGATCGCCCTGGCATTGAGGAAGGACCCGGTCAGGATCTCGTCAGCATTGACCGCATTCTCGATGCCCTGTGTCCCGGCGGATGTCGTATGGACGATCCTTTTTCCTTTCAGATCGATACCTTGAAAAGAACTTGGCGAATTGCCGTAGTCAAAGCCTTCGCACTTCTTTCCGCCCCTTTCACCCACCAGGATCAGGGAAGGATCCTCCTTTTTCATACGGTAAGCTTCTTCCAGGGATGCCAAGGGATAGATACATTCCGCCCCCTGATCGAAAAGACAGGCTTCGAGCGAAAACGCCCGGAAGACATCGATGATGACGCAGATCCCCTTTGCCTCACGGGCACCTTGTATCAGTTCATAAACGTCGATATGCATATCAATAGAATAAAGAAACAGCGATCAGTATCTGGCCGATATAATACAGTGACAGGTTGGCGATGCGCCTTGCGAAAGTCGTAACGCCCGAGAAGGTATTGAATATGAGTATGACATCCGACAGCGTGAACAGGATCGCTCCGATGCAGTAGATGATCGAACGCCTCGAAGGGATGAACACCGCGATGCCGATGGCGATGCACATCATGATGAAGACGGCACCCAGATAAAAGACACCGAAGATCTTGAACGCCATCTTGACTTCCATCGTCTTAAAGATATAAACCAGCAACCCTCCTGCCAGCAGGATACCGGCCAGGATGCACGGCCAGATCCAGACGTGTCTTGCCTGCGGGATGAGACCGGCCAGATACAGGATGTGACCGATCAGAAAGACCAGGATGCCCAGTAAGAAGATCTTCTGTCCCTGCTTCTTGAAGACATGACGCAGGTTCAATAGGATATCGCCCATCATGCCAAACAGCAGACCGATGAAGAAGGTCTTATTGAAGGGATTGTTGACTGTCGAGTAGGCGATGTAACCGATGATGACGAACATTAAGGCCGCCGTGCCTTTCAAAATGACGGCCGGGATATACTTTTCTTCATGTTCCACTTTGATGAATAGCCCCTGAAGCAGACAGCCCAGGGCGATAAGCAGATAAATGATAGGTTTCATAATGTTTCTCCCAAGTCCATTATACATCCAATAAAAAAGCTCCTCACGGAGCTCATAGTTCAGATGGCGGAAAAATCGAATTCGTTTTTATAGGCATCGATCTTGCGCTTGATGTCGATCAGCATGTTTAACGCCACTAAAGGATTCGGGAAACGGTCGAGATTCTGATGTTCGATGTCATATTTTAACGTCGAATCCAAAAGATCCAGCGATGTGACACTGGAAAGTCCCAGCGCCGGCAGCTGGAGATGGTCGGCATCCACATCCGGATACCACTCCTTGATAAATGCCGTCTGGACTTCATTGAATTGGATCGTTCTCTCGCTCATATCCCACCTTTCAGACAGCCTTTGAAGGGATCTGTCTGCAACCTTTCTTTATCGCTTCCTGGAACTTTTTAAAAAATCCGTTTTTGAAGCTAAAGCTTATGATACAGAAGAGACAGCGAAAACGCAAGATAAATCAGACGCTTCTTTTTCTTATGACCACAGGCCTTCTTCCTGTCCGATGAAGGCGTAGACGCCATGGATCAGATCATAAGAATTCATGCGATGGATGTCCCTGCAGGAGAGCTTTCTTTTCTTCATGAAATCGAACAGTGCCCTGGTCCAGGATTCGATGGAGATGTCTTCAAAGTCCTGCTCATCCGACGCGTCATAGATGCGGATGATCTCCTTTGCCAGATCCACATAGTCCCTTTCCTGACATACCTTTTCTTTACTTTGACAGACATCGATGCAGCGCATCGCATAGAGCACAGAAAGCACATAATCGTCTTCATAATTTCCGTTGAAGTCCGACCTTGTCAAAGCCTGATAGAGCTGTTTCAGTTTCTTGTCACGAACATGTTCCAGTATCAAATAAAACCTCCTTTATTACGCCTTGCTTTAACATTTCGACCCTGCAAAAAACCTTCCATACAGGACTTATGAGACGTTTTGCTGCCGGATCTTTTCCTTCAATCAGACGGCAGACATTTAACGCAAAGAAAAATGACTTCCGGTATGGACCTTCATCCAAAGGAAGTCTGTTCTTGTCTTATCAGTAAACTGTTTCTGATCATTTCTGACGATCGAAGAAGACGACGTTGATGACTTTTTTGCTGTCATGATCATAGACGACACCGATCAGCCTGTCTTTGTTCTGCGGATCTTCATAGATGTCTCCATACAGACCCGAGAAAAAGCTTGACGGCTCGCCCCAATTCTCACGTATCGTTTTCTGATCGATATCCAAAAATTTCTTTTTCGCATCCTCTTCAGACATAGAAAAGACCCTGTTTAGAGACGGGATCGCTGAACAGGCGCAAAGAAGAAACAGGAAAACAAGACACAGAAGTTTTCTCATCAAGTTCATTTTATCAAAGGCTATGGACATCCGGACCTGTAAAAACGGATAATGAAGATATGGAAAAGGCGAAGATCCTGATCGTCGGTTCGGGCTGGCGTTCCTTGTACTATGTCCGTATCATCAAGGCTCTGTCACAGTATTTTGAGCTGGCAGCGATGTTATGCCGGACAGAAGAAAAGGCAAGTCGGAGGCCAA
>JAZQIF010000113.1:0-11972 GCA_045540935.1 Erysipelotrichaceae bacterium
TTTTCCTGTCTTGATATCATCATGGATATTGACGGATTCGATGCCGGAGATATGAAGTCCTGCATCTTCGACTTCTTTCTTTAAAGCTTTGATCTCATCTCTTGTCCAGACTTCACCGGGTTTCTTGTCATAAAGGGTAGTGATGACACCGGTGACATAGCGGATCTGTCTGATCTGTTTGAGTGTTACGGTATCATGATCCTTACCGTAATAGCGCATTGTCATTTCCATAAGTGGGTTCTCCTTATTCTTATTGTAAAACATCAGAAAGGATGACTTTCTGATGTTTTCTTTTTTATTTGTTTTCCCAGCGTTTCCTCAGTACGAAAGCAGCATCTTTCGGCTGTCTTTCTCTTGTGAAGACGCCTTTCTTGTTTCCGTTGACGCGGAAAATACCTTCCGTCGTCTGGAAATCTGCAAAATTCCAAACCAGTTCGCCCTGAATGAAATCGTAAGTATCAAAGACCTTGAAATTCTCTTCCAGGTATTCACACTGGTATTCCTGTGCCCACATGACACTTGGCAGTTTGTGTTCCGTGGAAAGAGTATCGGTACCGAATTCTGTAAACACGATCGGACCGTTGAAACCTTTTGCCTCCCAGCGCTTCATCTCATCGTGGAACTTTTCGACAGCATCGGAAATATCCGGACCGCCGGAGATGTACCAGCCGTAGTAACGGTTGAGGCACATGAAGTCCACCAGCATGTAACACTGGCATTTTTCCGGTGCGGAGTTCTTTTCGAAAGCTCCTGTCATCGGACGTCCCTGCGGATCGAGCTCTCTGGCTCTTTCAAAAACTTTTGCGAAGTAATCATGGGCGAAGCTGCTTGTCGTTTCCGGCTCATTGAACAGCGAGAAGGAGAAGACGGACGGATGATTCTTGTCGCGTTCGATCATCTCTTCGACCTGCAGCAGATGGTTCTTCAAGAGTTCCGGAACCGTCGGTGTTTCAAAGAAACTCGTATACTTGCCCATGCCCGCATCTACGAAGTTATGAGTGGAACGCATCATGCCGACAGCTGCCACTTCATCGATGATCAGGAAACCTTCTTCATCGGCAAAGCGGTACCATTCTTCCGCATACGGATAGTGCGATGTGCGGAAGCAGTTGGCGTTCATCCACTTCATGCATTCATAATCACGTTTCAATAACGGCAGATTGAAGCCTCTGCCGATGATGTCGAAGTCTTCGTGTTTGCCAAAGCCCTTCAGATAGACTTCTTCACCATTGATCAGGATGCGTTTGCCTTCGACCTTCACCGTACGGATACCGATCTTGTCTTCATACTCATCGATCAGCTCACCGTTATTCTCAATGACGATCTTCAAAGTATACAGATAGGCATTGCGGACTTTCCACAGATGCGCTTTTTCGACCTTCAGCTGCCCTTTTCTGCCTTCGCATTGCGCGACACAGTTTCCTTCTTTATCAGACAGGGTCACTTTAACACTGCTTTCTCCGTTGGTACTGACTTCATAGTCGACCAGGGCATCTTCGTTTTCCAGCGTATATCTCACGCTGTAATCCTGGATGCGTTCTTTCGGAAGCAGGACCAGGTAAACCGAACGGTTGAGTCCGGCGTAATTGAAGAAGTCAAAGTACGGAGCGGCGATGCGTGTGCCGTTTTTTAATGTCTTGACAGCGCCGCAAGGCAGGGAACGCTCATTCAGTTCATTGTTGGCTTTGACAGCCAGGTGATTGACCTGACCTTTTTTTACATGATCAGTGATGTCACACAGGACCGGCAGGAAGCCGCCCTCGTGTTCGCCGACCTTCTCACCGTTGACATAGACGCTGCCGCGGTGCGTGATGCTGCCGAAACGCAGCTGGATGTTTCCGTCGTGTTCCGGTACGAAGAAATCTCTCTCATACCAGAAGTCACCGCAGTAATTCTTGGAATACTGGTCGGTGAACAAGTCCTGGAAACTGGAAGGGACAGGCAGGGAAACGGATGAGCGGAGTCCGCTCATCCAGTTTTCTTTTTCTCCGATGGAATCAGGATCAAAGCAGAAGTTCCACATGCCGTCAAGACTGAGAGATAATCTCTTGGAATTCGTTACAGGGTATAAACTCAGCTGATCATACATGTTTGCTTACCTCCGCTTGATCTTACGCTTCTTCCATCATTTTATCGTTGAATACGAAGTAACCTGCTAAGAAGCCGGCGACCAGAGATACGACGATCGCAACGATGCCCCAAGGACCGTAAACTGCTGCGATTGCCGGAAGAGTCAGACCGTTGACTGTGATCATGACATCACGTGTGACATGCATGACACCGCAGATCGCACCGCCGATACCGTTGGCGAGTAAGAGGACTGCGAAGACCTTCTTGCACTTCATGAGGATACCGTAGATCGCCGGTTCAGTAACACCGCCGACGAAAGCGGAAACTGCGGAAGTAGCTGCCATCTCTTTGGTTTCCGGATTCTTGGACTTCAGAGAGATCGCGAAGACTGCTGCTGCAATACCGAAGTTGGTACCGACAGTTAACGGAAGGATGTAGTCATAACCTAAGACTGCATGGTTGTTCATAACGATCGGGACCATTCCCCAGTGAACACCGAAGATGATCATGACCGGCCATAAAGCTGCCATCAGGAAGCCACCGACTAACGGGAAGGCATTCAGAGCGCCCTGGATGACGGAAGCGATCGCTTTACCGACGATGTCTGTGACCGGACCGACGACTAATACGACTGCAACGAATACGACGACCATGACGATCAGCGGAACGAAGATCGAACGGATGACCTTAGGAAGTCTCGCATTCAGGAACTTTTCAAGAACGGACTGTAACCAGGCTGCAACGATGATCGGTAAAACTGTGCTGGAGTAGCTCATCATCGTGACAGGAATGCCTAAGAAAGTGACATCACCGCTTAATGCTGCAAAGTTTGGATACAGCATCGCTGCTGCGATCGCCATCGTGATGAACGGGTTGCCGCCGAATTTCTTACCTGCGCTGTAAGCTAAGAACATCGGTAAGAAGTAGAAGGTACCATCCGCTACTGCATAAAGGATGGTATATGTGGAAGTGTCTTTTGCCAGGATGTTGAAAGTTGTCAGCAAGACTAAGACGCCCTTCAGCAATCCGGCACCCATGAAGGCACCCATGAATGGCATGAAGATACCAGAGACCAGATCAGCCATCATTCCGGCAAAATCGAATTTCTTCTTTTCGCCCGGAGCTGCTTTTTCAGCCGGATCAGCCGCAACTTCACCTGCCGCATTCAGAGGATAGTTTGCCAGGACAGCATCGTAAGCATCGGTAACATCCTGTCCGATGACGACCTGTAACTGACCGGAAGCTTCCAGGACCTTTAAGACACCCGGAACTTTTGCCAGAGCTTCCTTATCTGCTTTGGAAGAGTCATTGAGTTTGAAACGTAAACGTGTGACACAGTGCGAGATGGAAGCGACATTTTCTGCTCCACCGACATTGGCGATGACACCATCAGCCAATGCTTTGTAATCTTTTGCCATATTTATCTCCTTTTTCTATTGCGTCTCTTAACGCAAGAATAGAATAACAAAATGAAGACGCTCTATGATAGAATAAAATCAGAATAAATAGTAATTTTAGGTAAATCTATGGAATTTAAAGAAGCCTGTAAATTTCTCAGTGATCTCAGCGGTATCCCCTTTACGATCATTGAAAATAAAAAGCAGATCGAAACCTTCTGCAAAAGGAATTTTTTTCACAGGAGCCAGGATCTGTTTACCCCTTCCCGTCTGCAGGATTTTGTTTCTTCTCTGCAGAACAAGACCATCTATTTTGTTGAAGATCTGCTTCTGATCAGTTTCATCATCATCAAAGATGAAGATACCTTTGTTCTGATCGGACCATATACGACCAGCGACATGACACAAGCCAACATCGAACTGTTGAAAAGAAGCTACGATCTCAACGACCTCGATATACAGGACTTTACGAACTATCGCTATGCCTTCCTTTACCGGGAAGAGGATCAGATCTATCGCGGCTGTCAGGTCTTATTGAATAACTGCGGCAAAAACTTCGACGATTATCTTATCCTTCATGAAAGAGTCATTGAGAAAGCCGTCTCCAAGGGCTGGCAATACGGAAAAAAGAATTTTGAAAACATCGTCAACGAGCGCTATGAGATCGAACAGGAGATGATGGAACAGATCGAAGAAGGCGACGATATCGGTGCAGTCGCAAACTATCGCAAACTGCACAATAATATCAAATACATGACCAATTTTGCCGGGACCGCCAATGCTTCCAGGATCTCTGCCGGTATCACCCGTTCCACCGTGCGTATAGCTGCCGTCAATGCCGGACTTCCGCCTGTGCTGATCGATGATATCTCCGGTGAGAGCTCCCACAAGATCAGCGATCTCGATACCCGTGAAGAGATGTATCGGGAAAACGAAAAGATGATCCGCGATTTCGCCAGAGCCATACGCCGTTTCAGGGAAAACCGCTATTCGACGCTGGTCTTCAACGCGATCATGCTGTTTGAACGTTTTTACGACCAGGAATTAAGTATCGAAAACACCGCAGAACGCTTAGGCGTTTCAATCTCCACTCTCAGCAAGTCTTTCAAAAAAGAAACCGGCGTGACCCCGAAAGCTTATCTGACCGATTATCGGATCAAAAGAGCCAGGCGTCTGCTTCGTTCGAGCCGGTACTCCATTCAGTATATCGCTGAAGAAGTCGGCATCCCCGACAGCAACTACTTCGTCAAAGTCTTTAAGAAAGCGACCGGCACGACCCCTTCCGCCTATCGGCGTTATTATTATGAAAAGGCATCTGATTGAAACAATAAAAGAAGACCCCTTGGATCTGATATCGTTCGAGATCTTCTTCACTGTTTTTACGATAAGTTATTTTTTCCCAGCAGCTCCATCGCTGCTTTTTTCAAAGTGTCATCTTCTCCCACGTTTCCCGGGAAGATCACATACGGGATATTGGGATAGCGCGATCCTTCTTCCGCCTGCCAGACCGGAACACCCGGCTGTATCTGACCCAGCACCCTCGCCTTTTTGATCTGCAGGGCTTTTGTCGCGATATCGGAGGAAGTGATGCCGCCTTTGGCAATGATGAAGGCCGGTGTTATTTTTAAATTCCCGACGATCTGACATAAGCCATCGGAGATCGCCACACTTCTTCGCAAAGCCGAATCCTCATCATCCTCTTTCAAAGAGATCAGGAGGCGTTCCGTATATAAGACGATGGTCTTTCCTGCTCTGAGCTTTTCATCAAGGACATCGCGGCAGCGAAAGATCTCTTCTTTGAACTCTTCTTCCCCTTTTAAGATCTTCGAACAGTGAAATTCTTCTTTCTCGATCCCCTCGATCTTCAAGAGCTCGTTGAACTGTCTTGTCGTCTTTTCGGTATGAGAACCGACGACGATGAGACCGTTCCTCTTTGTTTTGTCTTTGACCATATCCTTCTTTTTTAAAAGCGGCTGGTCGCTGATGCCGCCGACCGCTTTGACAAAGGAAGCTGCCGTACGGAAAACGAAGACCTTTCCTCTTGCGATCGCCTGGTATAAAGCCAGCGCAAAGATGCGCATGTCGGAATCGCAGGCTGCATTTACGATGATGTGTCGTTCGTTTTCTGCTTCCATCAGCTTAGAGACGATCGCATCGATCTTCTCGTTTCTCAGATCCTCTAAGCTGATCGATAAGACATCTTCCTTTCTGACCGATCCCTTCGTCTTTTCTTCGATGTATTCTTTCAAGTCGGAAGAGGAATAGCCAAAGCTCTTGTCTTTGGCAAACTCTGTTTCGCCACATGGGACCAGTTCGTCTCCATACTTTACGTAATGGATGTCAGAGATCGAGAACCTTCCCCCTTCCTTGAAGTACGGGGCAAGTATCACACCATCGATCTTTCCATAGTGTCTCTTCAGACCTTCACTCAATATTTCCGTCTCCAGCGGGAAGTGGCCGCGAAGGGTCGAATCCCCTCTTGAGATGTAAAGATAATCCTTTCCTGTCTCTTTGGAAACTTCTTCGATCACATCGATGATGTCTTTGTGCAGGATCTCGCTTTGTGAAGGCGTCAGAGCTCTTGAGTTGGTGAGTAAGAAGAATAACTTGTTGTTCAAGAAGGCCTGCTTCATCGTTTCCTTCTTATGATCGGTATAGACGTTCACATCATGGATCGTCTGGGTACCGGTCGGATCATCGTCCAAAACGACGAAGACATGATCGTCGCCCTGGATGTATCCTTTCAATTTTTCATCGATCCCGGAATGATCCTTCGGATCTTCCAGGAGAGAAAGATCACGCATTATAAGCCGAGTTCCTCTTTGACTCTTTCAACAGCCAGTCTTGGCGAAGTCAGGACCGGGTTTTCGATATCGGTCAGTAATGGTAAGATGGCGGTCATTGACCCTTGGGCGAGCACGACGACATCGTTTTCGCTCTCCGCTTTCTTGATCGCCGAGATGACCAACTCATTATGCCTGTTGACATCCCCGCTCATTAAGATATCCAAAGCGCCGTCGACCAGGTATTCGGTGACGCATACTTCTTTGTTCATCTTCTTTGCGGTATTGCGGATGAGGTCGGAAGAAGGCTGTACGGTAGAAGCGACAGTCGCGACGACGCCGATCTTCGAACCTAAGGAAACGGCTTTTTCGGCCATCGGTTCATCGATCTTTAAGGTCTTGCAGTCAGCCTGCTTTCTGGCAATATCGAAGGCTTCGCCTACGGAAGAACACTGGTTGAAGATCAGATCCGGTTTGAGCGTCTTGGCGACCTGCACATAGGCGCACATCCTGGAGATGATATTGGAATTGATCTTTCCGTTCTTCTTGACTTCTTCGAGAAGCGAATCATCGATGATGTTGACCATCTCGACTTCCGGAACGATCTCCTTGAATAAAGCTTTGAGATCATTGAGTGAGACCGGGCTTGTGTGAATGAGTACGACTTTCATTTTGTATTACCTTCTTTCCTTATATGTATTAGAATAGATTTATGTTCAACATTAAAACACTGGTACTGATCAGAGATATCCTTATGTATATCGGAATGTTCGTCGGCATCTTCATGATCGGCTACGTGAGAGTTTCCTTCTCCAACCGCCAGAAGAAGTCGCCGCATGTCGCTCTGACATACAACGAGAAAGAGCTGAAGCTGCGTAAGATCGCCATCGTCATCCTGGTGATCACGGTCGCCCTGGCTCTCATACCGACAAGGAACATCCAATAGAAGCGTGAGCTTCTTTTTTTTATTGGTAATCCTCTAGTTCCAGTATGGTCTTACGGACCATGTCTTTTGTGATCGGATATGGGATATGATCGAGTTCCTGGTTGACGATCGTGGCATCCAGGACATCATCGAGCGGATCTTCTCTGTCCAAGTCGAGATCTTTCAGACAGACCGGCAGACCGACTTTCTTATTGAAGTCATAGACCCTTCTCAGTTCCTCATACTGTTTGTCCAGTAATAACTGCACCAGTGTGCCGTAGGATACGATCTCACCATGCAGATGCTTTCTTTCCATCCATTCCCTGACGGTGAGGCCGTAGTATAAGGCGTGTGCCAGAGCGGAGTTGTAATCCGGATTTACCGCTAAGGAGACCGAACCGGTCGCGATGATGATCGACTTGATGACATCGTCGACTTCCTTGGAAACGATATGCCCTTTGACATCATCATAGGCCTTCTCCCCTTTCTGCAGGATCGGCTCATAACATAATTTCGAGATCGTCACGCCGTAGTAACTTTCAAAATCCAGGATGTCATTTTTTGAAGAGAAGACCGACTCCACGTGTTTGGCCATCGTATCGCCCATGCCTGCCCAGAAATACTTGGCTGGTGCATTGGCGATGATCTCGGGATCGATGAAACAATGGACCGGTGCACTCTTCAGACGATAGATCTCTTTGAAGGAACCGTCATCGTTGTGTAAGATCGAGATCTTGGTGACAGCTGCACAGGTCGAAGCGATCGAAGGGACCGTGAAGACCGGCTTTCCTAATTTATCACCGACTACTTTGGTGACATCGAGACACTTGCCGCCGCCGATGCCGATCAGAAAGTCCGCCTGTTTCAGTTTTTCGTTTGCCAGCAGACGGTCGATGTTGGTATAGGAAGCTTCCTTGCCATAGACTTCGCCATGTATGATCTGCAATCCGTTCAGGCTCGGCAAGAGCTTATCCCGGCTGGCAAAATAGGCTTTCTCGCCATATAACAAAGCAGCCTTATTTCCATAGGCCTTGCATACTTCGCCGATCTTATCAAAGGCATCACTGCCTGAAGTGTATCTTGGTAAATATATCCCTGCCATAGTGATCATCCTTTCAAAAAGGGCGCCATCAGGACGCCCTGTTCATCTTATAACAAAGAATCGACGAAAGCCTTGAGCTCAGGATCTTTGCAGCCCTCGTTGAAGCACTCTAAGAAACGCGGAGTCAGAGACTTCTTCACGACGTCCTGATCCATTGCCTTGAGACCTTCGATCAGAGGCTTTGCGATCGCTGCCTTGACTTCGACGAGCTTCGCAGCATTCCTGTTCTGGGATTCTTTTCTGCCCGGTTCGTTCGGATAGCCCATGCCTTTCGGAGAACCGAAAGCGATATTGAAGATGTTCTTCAGGTTGACATCGGCACCCCAGCCAAAGCCCTTTGCGTAAGGAAGAGCCAACGCATTGCCGTTGTTGATCTGTAAGAAGAGATATGCATCACTCGGTTCGATGCAATAGCCGCAGACGACACCCGGCATCATGTTGCAAGCCATCAGAGCACCCTGACCGGTACCGCAGCCTGTGACGACGAAATCGACAGCGCCGGAATTCAATAATAAAGCAGCCTGAACGCCGATGTTGAGGTAAGTCAGATAACCCGGTTCGCCAAGCTGTAACGGAGCTTCTGCGCTGTTCATGCCGGTGTTATAGACAGTGTGTCCCATCGGTTCGACAACTTCTTTTAAAACGCTTAAGACTAATTCGTTCTTGGAAGCCTGTGAAAATTCATTGATCATCGCGATCTTCATAGTTTGTTTCTCCTTTTATATATAACTCGTTAAGTTGTTTTCAAAGTAGGAAACAGGCGGAGCATTTCCCCCGCCTGTTGTTGATTATTCTTTGCTGCCGTTGTCGGCTGCTTCGAATGTGTAACGGTTGTTCGAACCAATCAGGCGAATGTAATCTCTGACAAATTCCTTGACTGCCTTTTCGGCAACCATGCAAATGCCTAAGTAATCGGTGTTTGGTTCAGCTTCCCACTTCGCTTTCATTGCTTTTTCAGCGGCGTGGAAGGCGTCTGTACAAACGTTGATCTTGTTGATACCGCCGGCGACAGCTTTTCTGATGTTTTCTTCGCCGGAACCGGAACCGCCATGGAGAACTAACGGCATCTTCAAGGCAGCCTTGAGTTCCGCCAGTCTTTCGAAGTCCAGTTTAGGTACGAAACCTTCCGGATACTTGCCGTGTGCCGTACCGATCGCAACTGCCAGGGCATCGACACCTGTTGCTTTGACGAATTCAACAGCCTGCTCTACGTTGGTATACATATCTGCAGTCCTGCCGTCACCGTCAGCTGCCTGACCGACATGGCCGAGTTCAGCTTCAACAGAGATACCGTTGGCATGTGCCATATCGACGACCATTCTCGATCTTCTTACGTTTTCTTCGTAAGGGAGCGAAGATGCGTCGATCATGACATTGGAGAAGCCCCACTTGATCGCATCGACTTCCGCTTCGAAGGAAGGACCGTGGTCGAGGTTCAGACATACCGGAACGTTCGCTCTTTCTGCCATGGCCTTGATCATCGGGACCATCTCTGTCGGATGCGCCATCTTTGCCATCTGTCCGACACCGAACTGAACGATGATCGGGGAGTGTTCTTCTTCAGCTGCTTCGATCGCAGCTCTGGCCATCTCCATGTTGATGCAGTTGATCGCCATAACTGCGTAGTTATCGCGATTTGCCGCATCGAGGATGTATTTCATGTTTACATACATATGATCTTTAATTCCTTCTATATGAATCGTTTTTTAAATCTGCAGTTCTAATTCAAGTTTATCGTTATCGATCTTTAGATATCGATATCGAGATCAACTACTTCTTCTTCCTGAGTGTCTTCCTCAGACGGAGTCTTCTTGATGATCGCATATAAGACACCTGTGATGACAGAGCCTAATGCCAAGCATAAGAACCAGAGACCGATCTTGTTGGAAGTCGGAGCAACGAAGACACCGCCGTGAGCAGCCTGTGTTTCAACGTGCATTGCCATAGCCAAGCCGGAAGCAACTGCGGAACCGATCATGGAAGCAGGAACGACTCTTGCAGCGTCTTCTGCAACGAACGGTAAGACACCTTCAGTGATGAAGCATAAGCCCATCGGGATGCAGGTGTAAGCAGCGTCTTTCTGCTGCTGCGTGAATTTCTTAGGAGCGATCAAAGCAGCGAGACCGACACCGATAGCCGGAGTCATACCGCCGATGATCTTAGCTGTTTCAGCTGCAGCACCGATACCGCCGTTGACATCGTTGTCAGCGTATAATGCGTTAGCAGCCATGGAAGCAGTCTTGTTGACCGGACCACCCATATCGAAGCCCATGCAGGCACCGATAACGGCACCAGCGACGAAGAGTGAAGAACCGGACAGGCCTTCGATCCAGTGCTGGAACGCAAGCATCAGAGCAGATAAAGGTCTCATTAAGATACCAAAGAATACGAATGTAGCGCAGCAGGTAGCGATGACCGGGATGATCAATACAGGCATAAGACCCTGTAACGGTTTAGGCATCTTCCAAGTCTTCATCCATTTTACGAAGTAACCTACTAAGAAGCCCATCAGCATAGCGCCGACAAAACCAGTCTTAGTTGGGCCGCCTGCATAGTAACCGATAGCGAAGCCCGGAACGATGCCCGGTCTGTCAGCGATCGAGTAAGCGATACCCGCACATAAGAACGCATAAGCCCAGTTGAAGCCGTTGCCGTTCATTTCACCTAACATGTGCATGAAGTCAGAGATCTTGCCGATCGAGTAGCCGGAGTATGCCAGACCACTTACCAGCGGATCAGAAAGAGGTACACCAGACCAGGAATAAGCCTTCTGGATAGCACCTGTGATACCAGCCATAACGACCATCGGGATCAGGAAAGAGATACCCGTCATTATGTGTTTTCTAAATTCAGCGAATTTCATAGTAATATTTTTCCCTCTCTTTTCAGCTTAATGATTTGAATAAGCTATCGACTATTTTGCCGCAAGTTTCTTTTCGATCGTGGAAATCAGGCTCTTCGGCTGTTTCATAGCGGTCGAAATAGGAACGTCGACGATCTTTTTGCCTGCAAAACGACTTGCACCACGGATCGCGATATCGTGAGTATAGATAACGACGTCAGCATCAGCGATGTCTTGCGCTGTCAGTTCGTTCTCGATACCGGCGGAACCCTGTGTCTCGACTTTGATATCGTGGCCTAATTCTTCAGCAGCTTTCTGAAGCTTTTCAGCGACGATGTAAGTGTGAGCGATACCAGCTGTACAGGCAGTGACTGCAACGATTTTCATATAGATCTCCTTTCGTTTTTGCCTTGAATTAGCTATATAAATTTTATCCAATCATTGAAGTGCTTTCAATAAAGATTGGATAAATTCATATCAATTTGAGTAACTTTATAATTTCTATGATGATTTTTTGACAATATTAGAGGTCGATATCGAGGTCGACGATCTCTTCTTCCTCCAGGACTTCCGCTTCCCCGAGTTCCTCGTCATCGCAAAGGATCAGATCCATGATCTCTTCCTTGGACTGCGCCTTGGACAGTTTGGCGACACGTACGTCATTGCCAAGTTTGCCTGCCAGTTCACTCAATAACATCATGTGGTTCCTGGCAAATTCGGCGTCCGCACTGACACAGAATAAGAAGATCAGATGCGTATCCTGGAAACCGTCATCGGACATGGAAGATTCCCAGCGGATCGGATGGACTGTTTTACCGATCATAATGCCGTTTTTAAGGACACTGAAGGACTT
>JAZQIF010000114.1:0-10925 GCA_045540935.1 Erysipelotrichaceae bacterium
TTTTTCGATCTGCTCAAGAAGGGCATCGATCTTTTCCTTATAAGCATCGATGAGTTCCTTCTTCTTTCTGTTTACGATCTTTTCTTTTTCTCTGCGGGAATACTTCTCATCGTTTCCCATGAGTTCCTGTTCCTTGCGGAAGGTCTTCCCGTCCTTTATGAGTCCGCAGAAAAAGGCATAGTCTTCCATATACGCATCGAAATTTTCTAACTGCAGGAAACGATCAAATTTTCTGTCTTTACTCATATGCCGGAATCGTTTTAGGATCTTTATCTGACCTGTAGTTTCAGGTGATTGGTATATCCGTTTTCCTCTATTTCATCATAACGCATGGAAGAGCCGAAACCTTCCACCGGTCCGCCGCCGTGATCCCAGAGGATCAGATCGTAGGCTTGCGCCGGGTAATTATTGACACCGTAATTGATGAATGCTTTGAGTACTTCCGGGTCGGACATCCATTCGTAGTCGCTTTTTTCGCCGATCCTTTGTCCTGTCTCGTCGTATTCGGGCTTTGCCTTTTTGGCGTTTTGCCCATCGCCCAGGATGCCGTCTCCGTCTAAAAGGATCAGATTGCCCGGATGTTTTTTCGCATCGAGGCCTCTGGCTTCCCAGATGCAGTTGTATTCATCGGAGATCTTTGCGATCGCAGAGTCCGTTGCCGGATCATAGAGATAAGATGAGTCGAGGAACCAGCCTTCTTCTTCATCGGCTCCGCCGGTCATGACGATGAATTTGATCTCGTCGTCTTTTGAGAAATTGGAATTCAGGATCTGTTCGAGGTTGTTGGTACACAGTCCGTATAAGGATTCGAGGTCCGAACCGCAGCCATATAACAGGATCGTGCGGGTATAGATCTTTTCTTCTTCCGCTTTTTCTTCGGTTTCAGGATCTTCCGTCTCTTGGATCAGAAGTTCATCGACGTTCTGCGAAAGGGCTTCGTCATTTTCGCTTGGCGAAGTCTGTTCTTCCGTTTCATTCGGGATTCTCTTCTTCGGTCTCTGTCTCCGGGATCTCTTCCTGGTTTATGACAGGAGGATCTTCTTCCTGCAAAGGAGTCTCTTCACTTGTCCCTTCCTCCTGCACAGGCAGAGTTTCGTTTTCACTTATCGGATCGCCTGCTTCCTCTTGCGCATACATCTGCTGCGGGAAGATGCCTGTTACAAGCAGGACGACCAGAATGATCCTCAATATCTTTTCTTTCATAGAGCCCCATAGTCAAGTCGAGAATATGTAATTATGACTCTTATCGTACTTGAATATATGATATCAAGTTTTTCTTGACCTTTTACAGAGCTTCAATGATAAGAATGACAGTATGCGTCCTGTGATCGCTGAAATGATCATATAAAAACCTCTGAATAAATCAGAGGTCATAACGTATGGATCTTGAAAGATCTGTCAGTATGGATCTGTTTTGATCGTCTGGTCACATATATGTTTATAGTTGTCCTGGAAGAACAGGCAGGTTTCGATCAGATAAGTTTTGTTCATCGGTTCTTTATATCTGTTCAGCCCGTTGATATATTCAGCTTTGTACTGATCGAGTACAACAAAAGGTACGATGTTGTTTTTCAGACATTCTTTGAACATGATCATCCTTCCGATTCGGCCGTTGCCATCTGAGAAAGGATGTATCGTTTCAAATCGAAAATGAAAATCAATGATATCTTCAAAGCTGACCTTTTCTTTCTTGTTGTATTCGTACAAGAGCTGTCTCATATCCGCAGATACTTCTTCCGGCGGTGATGTTTTGATGATATTGACGATTCCGATGATATTCGGCTTAGTTTTGTAGTTTCCGACATTGTATTTCGGATCGAAAGACTGGGAGGTTCCGGCTTTGAGGATCGCGTGGTATTTCTTGATGAGTTCTTCGGAAAGCTCGAGATCATGTGTTTCAAGCATATGATCAAAAAGACGGAAATGATTTGCGGTCTCGATGATGTCGTCGATCTTTACGGCATCTTTGTTCTGGTCGAAGTACAGATGATCCGTTTCATAGATCAACTGTGTCTGTTCCTCACTGAGCTGACTGCCTTCGATCCTGTTGGAATTGTAGGCAAAAGAGATCTGTGTCCACCAGCACAAATTTTTGAGCTTCTTTTCTTTTCTCTGTTCGAGCAGGGCCTGCAGGATCTTATTTTCCATAGAATACCCTTGTTTGATAATAAAGTATGACGAGATAGGTTTATAACGATTCTGTTCTTTTTCCGGCCGAAATATCGTCAGATCCTGAGATGATCGTGATCCCGAGTCCTTCATATCGTTTTCTGGTATCTTCATCGATCTTGTCAGTGATGATGATATCGATGTCTTTTACTTCGGCGAACTTCACAAAGGAAGAATTACCGAATTTTGTATGATCGGCCAGACATACGACGGTATCGGCATGATCGATCATGGCTCTTTTGACTGCGATATCTTCGTTATTCATAGTCATCAATCCATTATTGATATCGATCGAGCTGGTTCCGACAAAACAGTAGTTTCCATTGTGTTTGTTGATCATTTCTACAGCGTCGATGCCGACAAGATATTTGTTGACGTTGTTGGTCATCCTTCCTCCGGTCACGTGAACAAAGACTGACGAAGTCGACAGGTTGGATGCGACAAGAAGGTCGTTGGTTATGACGATCGATTCGGTGTTTTTAAGATAGCGGGAAAACTCGTAATTCGTCGTTGAAGCATCGATGAAAAATACTTTTCCGGAAAAGCCGAACTGTCTGAAATAGTCAAAGGCCAGCCGGGCGATCTTTTCTTTTGAGCTTAAGGAGATGGTCCTGGCTGCATTGGTATAGGCATCTTCCGCTCTTCTGACGATCGATACTGCTCCGCCATGGACCTTTTTAAGAAGACCCATTTTCTCCATTTTCAAAAGATCGCTTCGGATCGTTTTTTCGGTGACACCGAGCTGCTCTGCGAGCGATTTTACTTCAACATTTCCGTTCTTTTCAAGTTTTTCTGCGATCAGAGAGAGTCTGGTTTCTAACATGGCATTAAAATTCGATGAATTTTTTTCTTTCCTTCTTATTTACAATTATAAGTTCTGTTTTTTCCTTTCACAAGTTTGAAAATGTTTTAAATGAAGTTAAACAGAGAAAAATGGAAAGAAATGAGAAGAAATTTCAATAATATGTTCGAAAATGTTCATAAAATGCCGGATTGTAGAACAAAAATGGAAAATATAGAATGAAAGCAGAAGATCGATCTTATAATCATCAGATTTGAAAGGGGGCTTTTATGTATAAGCTAAGATGCACCATCAAATGCCCTGCGGAGAAGAAAGAACAGTTCATCAAAGAACTGGGCAGGCTGCAGATATTCGATCCGGAGGTCGAAGAAGTTGAATATGACCGTTTTATAAATGAAAGCAGGTTATACTATGACTTTGTCTTTCCGGAAATGATTTCGGATAAAAAGAATGTCATCTATATATCTTACGAGTTTGCCGATACGAAAGAAGGCAGAAAAGCCTGCCATGATGCGGAATGGAACATTGGCTGGGTACCGCAGAACATACGTTATGTAAAGGAAGAACAGCTATGATACAGAAAGAGATCAATGCGCAGATCGCCAGGATGATAGGAGAAAATCCTTTCTGGCGAAATGAGATATTCTGCAGATATTTTGCGGATGACTTTACGATGGATATTCCTACAGCCCCGGTAGGGATGCCGAATCACTATTCTACCTGGGAAGCAGAAAGGTGCTTTGAGTGGCTGAATCGTTCCGTGCGTGATTGGGAATCGAAGATCCTGGAATTTTACACGACACCGGATCCTGAGATGTTCTGGATCCATGGCAGGCAGAAGGGAGAAGTGTTTTGGGGAGAACATGACGGTCAGCTGGAAACGGATTATTTCATGAGGATCGAATTCAGAAACGGGAAGGTGTCTTATCTGAATTGGCGTTTCCATCCGTGGACCTGGCTGCTGGCAGCCGGAAAGCGATATCACTCTCATGTTCTGAGTCTGCCGAAAGATGAAAATGGAAATGTCGATACTTATAATGAGGATTTTCTGATCGATCTGAAAGATCCGGATATACAGACGTACTTAAAGGACCCGAGTTTCGGAGAAATACCTGAAGGAAAGCAGATACCGCTGAGTTCGGATAAGGAAGAGATCGAAAGACGCAGACAGATCAACATCTATCAATTTGCCGCAGGAGTGGAAAGGGAGCATTTCCGGCAGATCGAGACACTTGCGGAAAACTACAGAAAGTACGCTTACTTTGTCGGTGAGGCGTACCCGAAAGAAAAAGGGATCGAGGATGCCGACAGGGACCCCGAACTGTTCGCCTGGAACAAAGTCTGTTCGCCTTGGATGTATCGTGATCCGCGCAGCAGGTTCTATATGACCGATGATCCTAATGTAGTGTTTGTTGAGATGAACGCTCATGGCCCCGGCTGCTGGCGCACGAGGAGCGTGAAGACCGGTCATTACAAGCAGGATTATCTGGTCAGACTGATCCTGGATGACCTGGGCAGACTCGTACGTTTTGAGGAGATCGCCAATCCGGTGAATGGTTTGAATTCCACCGCTTCGCCGATCGAAAACTTCCCTTATTATCATTGATCATCTGTTTTTTAGATCATTCACCTGAGTGATGATCTCTCTGCATATATAAAATGTTCTGACAGCAAAAATCTGAGAGGCTGTTCAGATCCATGATATCGGTGTTTACGGCATCAGTGCACGGATGCCGGATACATGATAAACGATCCAAAAAGGAGGATAAAATGAGCGATAAAAATTTTTCAAAAATCGCCGGAGATATAGTTGATTATTCAGGCGGTATCGAAAACATCATCGAAGTATATCACTGCATGTCGAGACTGCGTATCAGAGTAAAAGATACTAAAAAAGTAAATGTGGGAGAGGTCAAGAAGCTGGGTTTTACTAACGCTGTTTTAAATGGGAATCAGCTTCAGGTCATTGCCGGCAATGATGTTTATGATCTTTACGATGCAGTCATTGCGTTGACCGGTAATAAAGTAGGACTTGGCGAACTGAGCGAAGAGGAAGAAGCAAAACATGAGAAACTGACACCTTGGGAAAAAGTTAAGAGCGGTTTCTTTGGTTTCTTCAACGGTATTGCCGCTTCCGTACAGCCGATGATCCCGGTGCTGATCGGTGTCGGTGTCCTGATGGGCCTGTATCTGATCTTCGGAGAGATCGGTGTATTGAACAAGGAATCAGATACCTATAAGATACTCGTAGCCGTCTGTAATGCGCCGTTCTATTTCTTCCCGATCTTTGTCGGCTTCAATTGCGCAAAACAGTATGGCGGCAATACGATGCTTGGTGCATTTATCGGTGCGATCCTTGTGCATCCGACATTCGTTGAGATGGTACAATCCGGCGATCCCATCAATTTCCTGGGAGTACCTGTAAGATCGGTGAACTACACATCGAGCGTGCTTCCGACGTTCGTATCCGTCTATTTCATGTGCAAGGTCGAAAAGTGGGCTGCGAAGATCTCGCCGAAGAATGTGCGACTTGTCTTAGAACCATTTTTGACGGTATTGATCATGGTACCGCTGACCCTGTGGATCCTGGCTCCGTTAGGCGACTACGTAAGTATCGTGATCAACGCGATCATCACGTTCATTCACGATGTGACAGGTCCGTTCGCACCGGCGATCATTGCGGCATTCGTTCCGTTCCTTGTTCTGACCGGCACCCACAGTATCATCGGTACATTGGCGGTCCCGGTATTGGTCGCGACCGGAAAAGAATCGATCATGATGCCCGGAGCATTACTGCACAACTTCAACCACGCAGCTCTGGCTCTCGCTGTTGCCTTGAAATCCAAAGATGAAGATCTTAAGAGCCAGGGCATTTCAAGCTCATTTGCGGCGATGGTCGGCGGTATTTCCGAACCTTCGCTGTTTGGCTTCTTTGCAAAGTACAGATCTGCGATGCTGGCCCTGCTGGTCGGTCAGTTTGCCAGCGGTCTGTATTGCGGCATTACCGGAACAGGTATTCATGCCTTCCCGGCCGGCGGTCCTGCTTTCATGTCTCTGGCAGCTTTCCTGGGCGGAGATTCCAATATGAATTTTATCAACGCCTGCATTGCTTCTTTGATCGGCATGGCCGTGACATTTGTGATCGAATTTGTCCTGTTCAAGGATGATGAGAAGACAAAGTAAATATAAGAAAATTTATCTTATTACAGACTCTCTGCAGCGGCAGAGAGTCTTTCTATATGATGCAATATCTCTTGCATCCGATGAAAACGTTCTGATCAATAATGCAGAGGACGGTGTTCGATACTCTGTTTTTTGTCAGAGACTGCTTTCTCGGCTTGCAGATATGCGTCCATCCTTTCTTTGGGGACCGTGAGATCATCGTAATCTTCTTCCTCCGGGAAGTATTTGCGAAAAGAGGCAGGACAGCCTTCCGGCATGGATGGGTTATCGATATACATGTCAGCGATCCTTTCGCGGATCACCGTTTTATAATCGTGGATCGCATCTTCAAGAACGATATAGCCTGTGCTTCTGTATCTGCTTCCTTCATCAGTGATGTACTGACGATAGATCAGACGGCCCGGCGCATAATAGGAGTCGTCGCTGTCTCTTGGTGATCCCCAGTATTCAAAGATCGTATAGTAACAATGATGGCCGGTCTTTGCCCGTCTGGCGATGATCGGATTGTTAAGATAGACGGGATCATCGTCTGATTCCATGCCGTAGATATATAAGCCTGTGCCGGTATCCGGGTCGATGATGACGGGAATGACGATCGATGAACAGTCTTTGTTGCCATCAAGGATGGAAAACAGTTTCTTTGTTTCATTGATCTTTTCGGCAGAGAGTTCTTTGGAAGAAGTTTGATCGGGATCATAGCCGTCAAGAAAATAAGCGCTGTCTTTTCTTTGGAAGAAAGAGTCGATCATCTGGATGGAGCGGTCAAGTTTCCTGGTCTTGTTTTCTTTGGAGTTCAAAGAGAAACCGGCATCATAAAGATAGGCCTTGGCCTCCTGAACAAGAGCTTCTGCCATGAACATCTCCGAGAGTTTTTGCAGAGGTTCATCGTTTTTTATCGATGATCTTTCTGTCTGCGCCTGCATGAACTGCAGGATCTGTTTCGTCTTTTCATAAAAGCGACGATAGGTCTTTTCTTCGTCAGCCGCATCGCTTTCCTGTCTGTTTTCATAAGAAAACAAGTCACTGCATCTTATGATCTGAGCAAATACCGCTTCCTGTATGCGGATCTTCTTTCGCAAAGCTGTATCCAGCAGTTTTATGAAATATCGTTTCGCATCGATCTGTTTTTCTTCATATTCATCATCCAGTTTTCTGAGAACGGAGACTGCCGAATTGGCAGAAAAGGTTTTATTCTGCGCGAGTTCCTTTGCCAGAAAGGGCAGGGAAGAGCGATCAGGCAGATCGAAACTGAAGCTTTTTACTTCATCGAGAAGAAGGGTATAGAAATCTTGGCGGAAACCCATCAGCGGACCTCCCTTTTCTCTGTTTTCAAAGAGAAGGAACGTATCCTTTGCAGATTGTCATAGATCGTGTAGAAGCGATCGGGATCTGTGAGTATGCCGGAGTCTGTGGAGACGGCATAGACATCGATCATGCCTGAGATGGCGTTGATGAATGCCTCAGAAGAACGAAGACATGACTGCAGGTGCAGGAAGTTCCAGAAAGCGAGTATCGTCTCATCTCTGGAATACTGATCAAAGAGCGGATGTTTCCTTGTTCTGTAACGTTCTTTGTCTGAATCGTAATCAAAAAGCCATTCTTCCGGGATCTTTCGGCCGTGTCTTTTAAGGATGTCCAGCATGATGCCGATCTCTTTTTGAGAGGCGTCCATCTGGTATGTAAAATCCATGATCTGAGATATACCTTCCGGTTGAAGGATCCTGAAATGATGCCATAAGAAAGAATCGATGAGATCGAAAGGCTCATGCCCGGAATCGAAGATCCCGACAAACTGTTCATACGGATCACGGGCGGAAGGACTCATTTTTCTGTTTTCGTGCGATCTGAGACGTTTTTCAAAGTAATGCAGGAGAAGTTCTATGTAATCCGAATAGATCGGTGTGCGATAGGAAACATCGATGAGATCGCACAGCTGTGCCTCAGGATCGATGCTCAGTTCGCTGATGGCAAAGTAAAGAAAGTTTAAAAAACAGTGATGCTGTTTTTCGTTCAGTACCTCTGTCTTCTTTGGATCAGATCCTTCTTTGGAAGAAAGGCGGTATGAAAGGAAGATCTCCAGACATTCCATCAGTTCTTTGATGAAGCTGTCGAGTTTCTTTCCGGAAAGCTTTCCGTTTTCAAAGATGAGATCAGACAGTTTCTCAGATCTGCCGTTGATCGTGTCGAGAGTCTCCTGCATGCAGGTTCTCATTTTTTCTTTTCGGAAATAGAAGGGGTCGAGCTGTTCGAATGGAATGTCTTTCATCGTGTTTTCTCCTCACTTAAATATTAAACCGTAGAATCTACGAAGTAAATAATCTGAATGTGACAGTATATAGGTGTTCCTGATACGGACCAAGAAAGGAAATACCGAATGGATAAAAACGATAAACAAACATCTCAAAGATTCTCCGCGTATATCAAACGTTCCCTGCAGCCGATCGAAGCGGAAAAAGAAGCTTGCTATCTTTCAAAAAAGTGCAGCGTCTCATTCGACGATGCCCTGAACTTCCTTCAAGCCAGAAAATGTTACTGCAGCAGACCATGCAGTGATGAAGAATACCTGATGTGCGACGAACTCGAGCTGATCGCCGATTATCTGGACTACTATCCGCAGTTCACGATGCAAAAGCTGTCAAGCCTTCTGTATCACTCCAACATGTATCGCTGCATCGATCAGAGCGAAAAGGAGAAGTACTGCCGCTTATTTTCGGACACTTCCTCGTTCATCGAGGCCACCTGCCAGAAAGGAGATGAATGATATGACGCCTTGCATACTCAAAGAAAGTTCCCGCGGGATCGACCGTGTATCGATCGAAGATGAACTCTTCCTGGAAAGAAAGATCTTCCTGAATGGAACGATCGATCCAGATTCCATTGACAGTTTCATCAAGCAGCTGCTGTATCTGGATAAAGCCGATCCGCAAAAGCCGATCACCGTATACATCAATTCCCCGGGCGGGGAAGTAAACAGCGGTCTTGCCGCCTACGATGTGATGAAGCTGATACAGGCGCCGGTGACGACCTTCTGCACAGGTCTGGCAGCATCGATGGCAGCGATCTTGTTTCTGGCTGGTCAGGACAGGCTGATGCTTCCTGATTCGACGGTGATGATCCATGATCCCTCGCCAGCCGGAGGATCCTTACAGGGCATGAAGCCCGATGAGATGAAAGAGAAGCTCGATTCCTTGAATAAGACGCGGGACCGCTTATGTGACATCATTGCCCAAAGCTGTGCAAAGACAAAAGAAGAGATTTTGAAAAAGACCTGTCACGATACCTGCTTTTCGGCGGATGAAGCCGTCGATTTCGGCCTGGCGACAAAGATCGCAGAAAGGATATGAGAAAGATGAATGAGACAGTTTTGGATAAAAGGATACAGCGTATCCGTGCCGGCAGGTCTTCCTCAAGCGGACATATCGATGCGGGACTGAAAAGATTTGCCGATATGAAGGTGAGTACGATGATCAGCAAAGTATTTCATGATGTGGAAAGGAATTATCTCAGCCGGATGTACAACAGCTACCGTAAGGATGGCGAAGAGATCACCTATGGCGATCTGGCCGTGCTGATCGCCGATGACTATCTCAATAACGGTATCCGCAATGAAGATCACATCGATTCTCTGATCCTGTTTTATTGCACGAGCCTGGAATTTGCAAGGTGCTATCAGAAGATGGCCGAAGAAAAGAAGACCGCGATCAGCCGTGATCAGTATATCGATCTGCTTGGTCTTACGGATATCAAAGGCTTCATCGATCTGAGGGTCGATGAGTACATTCAGACGGTACGGAATTACGATCTGCCGGAAGAAAACAGGAAATGGCTCTATGCCTTTTCGATCGAAAAAAGAGGGCTGCTGACCATGCCGTTACACGAGATCTACAGCCTGCTGAATGATCACGCCTTCATCAAAGATGTCAGACTGCATGATCCCGTCAATGCAAGATTCTCTGCCAATTCGACTCTGATACGAAAGCAGCTGATCGAACTTCTGGTCATGCCTGTCGCCTGTCTGGCCGTGAAGAAAGATGAAGGAATAAATGAAATGAGAAAGGAAGAAGGATATGGATATGTTCAATGAAAACAGAAGCAGTTACAAAGGGATACACCATCTTGCGAAGGGGATCGATTTTGATACCGACACCTGGCAAAGCGGTACCAACAACAATGTCCTGGTCATCGGACCGACCGGTGCCGGAAAGACGAGGAATTATGTCATGCCGAATGTCTTGGATTCCCATGAAAGCATGATCATCCTTGATACCAAGGGTGCTATCTATGAGCAGCTTTGCGACATCCTTTCTTACAAAGGCTATGATGTAAAGCTCTTGGATTTCCGGAACCTGCATCGCTCTTTCGGCTATAATCCTTTCGATCATATCCGTTATGAAAAAGCCAAGGGCCTCTACAGTGAAAAAGACATCCTGTCGCTTTCTTCCTGTCTGGTCTCAGATCTTAGCAGCAAGGAACCCTATTGGGACAATGCGGCAAGGCAATACCTGGCATGTCTGATCAGCTATGTGCTTGAAGCACTTCCTGAAGAAGAACACGATCTGATCAGCGTCATGAAACTCTTGCATATCATGTCGGGCGATGTCTTTGAAAAGATGATGTATGAACTTCATCTTGAAAAGCCGGATTCCAGTGCTTATCTTCGCTATATGAATATCAAAGATATGCGCACAGCCGAAAAGATGGATTCTTCCATCAAGGGGATCCTTTCGACAAATCTCGATCCCTTGTGTTTCGATGAGGCCATCGCCTTATA
>JAZQIF010000115.1:0-5042 GCA_045540935.1 Erysipelotrichaceae bacterium
CATCGAACGCTGTGTCCAGTTTGAGACCAACGCTCATCCGGATGCCGATAAGAAGGAAGCTTATGAATACATCATGGAACATCTGGATGAGAAGTATTCAAGGCACGGTTATCTCAAACTCTGGATGCCGTGTAAGAAGAATGAAGAAGGGCTGGAAACACTGCGCCGCTGGATGGAAAACGGTGAGATAGAAAACATCGTTTATTCCTGTCTTGAGAAAAACGGTTCCTTCAAAAAGGATTGAAACATTCAAAAAGAAAGCCAGGCTTTCTTTTTTAAGTTATTGGTCCTTTGATCAGGCATCTTTCTTTCCGGATCTGGAAAGAAAGAAGGAAACAATGATGAATATGAGGCCTGCTGCTATAAGATAGATCCCCGTTTGCGAGAACGCTGCAATAAAGGTCTCGATGAGTTTTGGAAGAAATAGAGAGATCCCGGTAAACCGGTCCTTGAAAGCGGACGTCGCTCTCATGATTAGGCCGCTTGTGCCGAATTTTGTCGAAAAGACAAAAGCACCGGAGAGCAGAGCTCCCATGCCGATATAGAAAAAGGCATCTTTCTTCGAGATCCACATTAACAGCAACGCAAATACGATACTTAAACCGATCCCGAAATACATCAGAGTGTTATTGTTTAACATGCCCAGAAGCTTTGTTCCGCTATCCGTAAGCTGCGAGATAGTATTATCGTAGGATGGCAGATTCGGATAGAGCTTGGGATAGATCTGTTCATGGATCGATGTACGGATGATCGATTCCACTTTTTCCGTATCAAGATACAGCTCATCGATGCCCTGATCTGCCAGATAGGTCTTGATCAGCTGCAGCATTTTTGAAGAGAAGTCTTTTTCATTCAGACCTTTGAATTCATTCTGTTTCCCTGTCAGGGCATCGATCAAAGAAGAATACTGTTGAGACAGTATCTCATCGCAGAGTCCTTCGATCTTTTCGTAGAGGCCGTTCTGTATCGTTTCGGCTTGTTTTCCTTTGTATAAGATATAGGCGAAGGGCTGCTTCTGATCGATATCCAGGGCAGAGAAAAAGCCATCCTCCTGTAATTCTTCGACAGACTTCTGATACTTGTCGAGCGTCGAACTTCTTAAAAAGTCTTCCTGAGGTTCGCTGACTCTTCCAATCTGCGTCATATAAGTGACCGATCTGTCCGGATCGATGTATCCTTCTTCGACCGCTTTTGATACATAGCCTCTGCTCAAGCCATCGGCAAGTTCCTTCAGATCTGTATACGCATGGGACAGGAATCCTCTTTTCTTGATGTACTCGATTGCACCGTCCTGACAGATCTTTGCCTTGTCGCCAAAGATGTTCATCATAGAGGAACCCTGGACCGGTATGGCTTGATTCAATGCTTCGAAAAAGTCGATGGTCTGGCTTTCTTCCTTTGGATATTCGTAAGCCAGGATCTGTTTTCCAACATCCGAGCCGTCAATGATCTTTATTAAGGAATCTTTCTGTAAGACGCCGGGCAACGAAAACAACACTGTTGTCAGGAACAGTGACAGCATCAGAAAAAGCGAAAGAATGAAAGAAAGAATGGTCTTGAATGCTTTCATAAGGATTCCTTTCTTAGTGAAAAAGCCGTTTCTTTACTTTGATTATAGAACAGGGGAAAAGATACATGAAAGAAGGGAATTGATCGATCATATTTATTAGTTTGTTTCTTTTGTTTCATTCGATCGCATATGGAGTAATAGAAAAATGATTTGTTGTAAAATGAAAGCGGAGGAAGAGACATGAACAATTATACGGATCAGAATAAAATGAAACTCGGTTTCGGTCTGATGAGATTACCGAAACTGGAAGATGGCAGCATCGACGTGCAACAGACCGCAGAAATGTGTGATCTGTTCTTAAAGGCCGGCGGTACTTACTTTGATACCGCGTTTGCCTATCCGGGTTCGGAAGAGGCGATTCGCAAGGCTTTGATCGAAAGGCATCCGAGAGAAAGCTTCACCCTGGCTACCAAGCTCATCTGCAATGCTGATATCCATTCGGAAGAAGATGCCAAAAAGGAATTCTATACTTCTCTGGAAAGGACGCAGGCCGGTTATTTCGATTATTATCTCTTACATGCCTTACAAAGGACCAATTACTTCCGTTATGACGAATACCATCTCTGGGATTTCGTCAAGGAGATGAAAGAAAAGGGTCTGATCAGACACTACGGATTCTCATTTCATGGCGATCCTGCATTACTGGAAGAACTTTTGGAGAAGCATCCGGATGTCGAGTTCGTACAGTTGCAGATCAATTACGCTGACTGGGACAACCCTGGTGTGGCTTCCAAGACCAATCTTGATATCTGCCGCAAACATGGCAAACTGGTGACAGTCATGGAACCGGTCAAAGGCGGTATCCTTGCCGATCCGATCGATCCTGTCAAGCAGATCTTCGATGCGGAAAACAATGGTTTATCCTATGCCTCCTGGGCAGTACGTTTCGTCGCATCGCAGCCCGGTATTTTAACTGTATTAAGCGGTATGTCATCTCTTGAACAGATGAAAGACAACCTGTCCTACATGGAAAACTTCAAGCCGATCGATGAACATGAGATGAAAGTCATCGAAAAGGCACAGGCGGCCATCGAAGCCGATAAGTCGATCGCCTGCACGAAGTGTCATTACTGCACGAAGGGCTGTCCGATGAACATCCCGATCCCGGAGATCTTCAACGTCGAAAACCGCAAGAAGGGCCAGCCGGAATTCCGTACCAAGAGAGAATATCTTATCGTCACTCACGACAAAGGAAAGGCATCCGACTGCATCCAGTGCGGTCAGTGCGAAGCTGCCTGCCCGCAGCATCTTCCTATCATCTCACTGCTTGAACAGTGCAGAGTATTCGAAGATTAAACAGACGCAAAGAAGTGTTTTATGCAAGCAGACGGTTTTAACTGTCTGCTTTTTCTTACAATGAAGATAAGAAGGTTTCTTAATGGATTCTTAATCTTTCCTCTATGTAAATCGCAGCTTACAGCGGACTAGAATAAAACTGTGGAGAATACTATGGCAAAAATACTTATCTGTGACGATGAGATTGATATCGTCAACGCACTGAAGATCTATCTGTGCGATCCTTCCTATGAACTCTATGAGGCGTATGACGGAAAAGCCTGTCTTGAAGTACTGGAAAAGGAAGACATCGACCTCGTGCTTCTGGATATCATGATGCCGAAGATGGACGGTATATCCGCTTTGCATAAGATAAGGGAGAGATACAATATGCCGGTCATCATACTGTCTGCCAAAAGCGAAGACGGGGATAAGGTATTGGGCCTCAATATCGGCGCGGATGACTATATCACCAAACCGTTCAACCCCATCGAAGTCACGGCAAGAGTCAATTCGCAGCTGAGAAGATATCTGCGCTTCGGTTCGAATGTGAAGGAAAAGGATGTCTTTGAACTGGGCGGCATCGTTTTGGATGACAAGAAGAAAGAAGTGAAAGTCGACGATAAGCCGGTGAATCTCACGCCGAAGGAATACGAGATCCTCAAACTTCTTTTGGCACATCCGGATGAAGTGTTTTCGCCATCGAAGATCTATACATCGATCTGGAAGGAAGAGCCATACGGAGCGGAGAATACGGTCGCCGTCCATATCCGCCACCTCAGAGAAAAGATCGAGATCGATCCCGCTGAGCCAAGATACATCAAGGTGATCTTCGGTCAGGGCTATAAGATCGGGAAAGGAAGAAGTCTATGAAGAAGTTTTTCAGAAGCGTTGCCGGCAAGACGATATTATTTCTGCTTTGTCTGTTATCGATGTGCATATTTGTCATATCGTTATTCGGTATCTTTTTCTATTACGAGGAAGGTTTTTATACGACCGATAAGGAAACGATCGAAAAAGGATACATCTCTTCAAAGATCAGAAATGATCTTTATCCCTATGTTTTTGATGCAGCTTTGAATAATGATGATGATCTTTTCCTTGAAGTCGAAGATGTCGGTAATCTCGTATTTGTGATTCAAAACGAAGAAAATAAGGAGCTGATAAAATCCCAGAGTGCCGAAAAGATCAGTTCATGGCCATATTCTTTCCGGTTCCATGTCATTTATAACGAAAATGGAAATGCGACAGATGTCTATTATTCGCCATCTTCTTTCTTAGAGTACAACGAGAAGCTCTTTTCAGCCAACGCCTTTATCCGATCGAATACCGGCATCCATGACTTCTATTCGATGGAAAACAAGCTCTTTTCTGTGATCTATGATCTGCGTTATGGAGTCTATGGCTTGCTGGGAACATCTTTGCTGGTGATGATCGTGACCTTTATCGCATTGATGTGCGCAGCCGGCAGAAGGAATGAATCCGATGACTTATATCCGGGTCCTTTGCATAAGATCCCATTCGATGTGCTCATCGCCTTGTGGCTTGCCGCATTTGTTCTTGCGATCTATATGATCGATCAGATCTTCAAAGCGGATATCTTGCAGATAGGAGCGGTTCTTATCGTGGCGATCGGCTTTGGGGCTTCTTTCCTTGGTTTATGCATGTCGGCTGCCGTCCGCATCAAAAACAAAGATCTCATCAAAAACTCATTTACATACATCTTCATACAGAAGATTATTGTATTACTTCGATATATACTGAAAGGTCTTGCAAGGATATTAAAATGGTTCTTTGATATCCTGATGTCGGTACCTTCTTCCTGGAAGATCCTAGGCGTATTCTGTCTTTGTTCGATCGGGGAACTTTTGTTCCTTCACAGCGGCGGAGGCGGACTCTGGGTCTTTGCGAAATTCCTGGAATTTGTATTGCTGGCCTATATCGGTTTCTGCCTGCATAAGTTACAGAAAGGTGCTGATGCTTTAGCGGGCGGGGATCTGAGCTATCACATCGATACAGGTAAGATGGTCCTCGATATGAAAAGACACGGTGAAGATCTTAATTCCATCGCTTCGGGCATGGCGATCGCCGTGGAAGACAGACTCAAGAGCGAACGCATGAAGACGGAGCTGATCACCAATGTCTCTCATGATATTAAGACACCGTTAACTTCGATCATCAACTATGCTGATCTCAT
>JAZQIF010000116.1:0-3694 GCA_045540935.1 Erysipelotrichaceae bacterium
CCTGCGAGACCGCCGTTGCCCAAACCTGGGATCGGAAGCTTGCCCGCCGCCTGGGTAAGGTGGCCGGCACGGAGATCAAGGAAAACAACGCAGGTGTCTGGCTCGCTCCGGGTCTGAATATCCATCGCAACCCCCTTTGCGGACGGAATTTCGAATATTATTCCGAAGATCCGCTCCTGTCGGGAAAGATCTCGGCTGCCATGACCAAAGGCGTTCAGAGCATCGAAGGCAATTATACGACGATCAAGCATTTCGCCTGCAACAACGCGGAAGACAACCGCGAACATTCCAACTCCCACGTTTCGCAAAGGGCTTTGCGTGAGATCTATCTCAAAGGTTTTGAGATCAACATCAAAGAAGCCGGCAGCAAGTCGCTCATGACTTCCTACAACATGATCAATTCCGTTTATGCGCCGGATTCGTTCGACCTGTGCACGAAGGTGTTGAGAAATGAGTGGAGCTTTGATGGTGTCGTGATGACCGACTGGTTCTCGACGAGACCCGGCCAGGGACACAGTGATCTGGCGGTCGCCAATGGCAACGACATGATCATGCCGGGTGACAAGGTCTACAACAAGACGCTGAAGCAGGGTCTGAAGGATGGCACGCTCAAGCAAGAAGATCTGAAAAGAGCGGCTGCCAATATCATCAGAAGCATCGTTTACTCTAATGTAGCGAAAAAATACAAAGCAGAAGATCTGAAATAAGAAGGGGACAAAAACATGAAAAAACAGCTGTTCAACGAAAACTGGAAATTCAAGAAGATCGATGAAGAAGCTTTCGCAGATGTGACGCTTCCTCATGATGCGATGTTCTATGAAAAAAGGAGTGCCGATGCGCCATCCGGCGATGCAGAGGCTTTCTTCCATGTCGGCATGTACCGCTATGAGAAGGAATTCGAATGTGACGCAAAAAATGCCTTTTTGGGATTTGATGGCGTATACAAGGATGCCAGGGTATTTCTCAACGGCGAACTGAAAGGGGAATATCACTACGGTTATTCGCCTTTTGTGATCGAGCTTGGTGAGATCAAGGGGAAAAATACGATCGCCGTGGAATGCGGTGTGGCAACGGCTCCCGACAGCCGCTGGTATCCGGGTGCCGGTATCTACCGTGATGTCTTCTTATATACGGCAGAAGAGGACGAAAACATCAAAGTCAATGGTGTGAAAGTGTCCACCTTAGATTATAAAAAGGGTCTCATCAATGTACGTTGCGATGTCAGCAAGGGTGAAGCGAACATCGAGATCCTGGATGGTGAAACGATCGCAGCCAGCGCAAAGGGGAACGATGTCGATCTTGTGATCCCGGAAGTGAAGCTCTGGGACGAGAACGATCCTTTCCTGTATACCGTCAGAGTCACTTTAGGCAAGGATGTCGTATGTCAACGTTTCGGTGTCCGTCAGGCAGTCTGCGATCACGGACTCTATGTCAACGGAAAGAAGGTCCTGCTTAAGGGCGGCTGTATCCATTCGGACAACGGTCTTTTAGGTGCGGCGTCTTACTATAAGAGCGAATACCGCAGGGTGAAGATCCTGAAGCAAGCCGGTTTCAATGCGATCCGCTGTGCCCATAATCCGGCCAGTGCGCATCTTCTGGATGCCTGTGATGAACTGGGCGTCTACGTCATGGACGAGGCGTGGGATATGTGGTTCCATCACAAGACCAAGGGAGATTATGCGACCTGGTGGAGACAGTATCATAACGATGACCTCAAGAACATGGTCGACCGCGATTTCAATCATCCGTCTGTCATCATGTATTCCATCGGCAATGAAGTTTCCGAACCGGCGAAACCGGAAGGACTTCAGGTGACTTCGCAGATGGTCGACTTCCTGCATGGGCTCGATCCAAACCGTCTGGTCACCGGCGGCTTCAACCTGATGATCATCACCAATGCCGCCAAAGGCAAGGCCATCTACAACGAAGAAGGCGGTCTCAACGATGACAGCAAGAGCAAGCAGAGCGGCATGAATTCGACGATGTTCAATATGATCGTTTCGGTTCTCGGTTCCAGCATGAACAAGGCAGCCAACTCCAAGAAGGCAGATGCGATCTGTTCCCCTTCTTTAGATAAGCTCGACATCTGCGGATACAACTACGCTTCCGGCAGATATGCGGCAGACGCAAAGCTGCATCCCGACAGGGTGATCTTCGGTTCCGAGACGATGCCTTATACGATCGGTTCGAACTGGAAAATGGTCGAGGACCTGGACAATCTGGTCGGCGATTTCATGTGGACAGCCTGGGATTATATCGGTGAAAACGGCATCGGTGCCTGGTCCTATACGACTGACGGAACTTCGTTCTCCAAACCATATCCGTGGTGGCTGGCAGATACCGGCGCATTCGATATCATCGGTACGCCGAACGCCGAAGCACATTGGGCGATGGCGGCCTGGCATTCTGCCGACAAGCCTATGATCGATGTGCAGCCGATGAACCACGACCGCAAAGTGACCAAGGCTGCCTGGAGAGGAAGCAATGGCATCCCGTCGTATTCCTGGAAAGGCTGTGACGGAAGAAAGATGGTCGCCGAAGTCTTTACGGACGGAAAGAAAGTCGACCTTTATCAGAACGGTAAAAAGGTGGGATCGGCCAGAGTCAAGGAGGATCGTGCGAAGTTCAAGCTCAGATATGTTCCGGGTACATTGGAAGCGGTCGCTTTTGATGAAAACGGAAATGAGAAAGGCAGAAGCAGATTGCTGTCGGCTTCCGATCGTCTGAATGTCGCCGTCCGGCCGGAAGAAGGATGTATCCGTAAAGGGGACATCGTTTATGTGGCGGTCAATGTGGAAGACGACAGAGGCATCATTGAATCCAATGCCGATCGCAAACTGAAAGTCGAAGTTGAAAACGGTGAACTGCTGGCCTTCGGTTCGGCAGCTCCGCGTACGCTCGAAGATCTGCACAGCGGCGAATATACGACGTATTATGGCCGGGCGATGGCGATCGTCAGAGCGGACTGCGAAAAAGACATCACGGTCAAAGTGATCTGCGAGAATAACGAAACAGAAGCTACGATCAAGGTCCGGTAATATGAAAGCCGTCGATATCAAAGTCGAATATCTCAAGGAACCCCTGGGGATCGATATCCTGAGGCCCCGTTTTGACTGGAACTGTCAGGGCGGCATACGGCAAAGTGCCTATGCCATTCTGTGTACAGACAATGGCGAAGTGCTCTGGGATTCGGGAAAAGTCATTTCCGAAAGGATGTCGCATATCGTCTATGAAGGAAAAGAACTCAAAAGCCGGCAGAGAGTCGAAGTAAAGATCTCTCTGTGGGACGAAAACGACAGGCAAGGGGAAGAAACATCGACATTTTTTGAGATGGGTCTTCTCAAGCCTGAGGACTTTTCAGCTAAGTGGATCGCCGGAGACTATGAGACAAAGAAAAGGGATGTCCGTTATCCCGTCGACTGTTTCCGGAAGAACTTCGTATCTGAACAGAAAGTTTCGAAAGCCAGGCTTTATATCACGGCCTGCGGGATCTATCACGCGTATCTGAATGAGCAGCGGGTCTCGGACGAATACTTCATGCCGGGGACCACGGATTATGATAAAAGGCTGCAGTATCAGACCTATGATGTGACAGACTTGATTCAAAAGGAGAATGTGCTCAAGGTCTTTCTGGGTGACGGATGGTACCGCGGTTCTTTGGGTGCATATGGTGCCTATAACGTCTTCGGAAAGC
>JAZQIF010000117.1:0-67438 GCA_045540935.1 Erysipelotrichaceae bacterium
TCCAAGAAGATCGCCAAGTCCCGTCACAGATCCTATCCGGTCTTGGACAATGAGGGCAAGGTCGTGGGTGCCATCTCGCGTTACCACCTGTTCAATTACCAGCACAAACAGCTCATCTTAGTCGACCACAACGAAAAGAAACAGGCGATCGATGACATCGATGAAGGTGTCGTCCTGGAGATCGTCGACCATCACCGTTTCGGCGGCTTCGAATCGGAGAATCCGATCAATATCACGACGATGCCGGTCGGTGCGACTGCCACGATCATCACCAACAAATTCCTGAATGACGGTATGCAGATCGAAGAGAATCTCGCCGGTATCCTTTTAGGTGCCATCGTTTCCGATACGATGAACTTCAAATCGCCGACCACGACACCGTTAGATATCCAGACAGCCGCAAAGCTTGAAGCGATCTGCGGCGTGAGTGCCAATGAGCTTTCCAAAGGACTCATCGATCATTCCGAGTCACTGCTTTCAAAGCGCCACATCGAGATCGTCTACAATGACTTCAAGGAGTTCAACATCGACGGCAACAAAGTCGGTCTTTCGCAAGCTGTATGCAAGTCAAAAGAGGAATACGATGCCCTCAAGACCGATCTTGCCAGATACATGGAAGATGCCTGCAAGTCGGGCGGCTACGATCTGATGGCGATCATGCTGACAAACCCGAACGGTTCGGGATCCTATGTGCTTTCCGCCGGTGCCAGAAAGCGCGTCGTCAATGCCGCTTTCAATATCAATAAGGAAGGATTTGTCGATGGTCTGGTTTCCCGTAAGAAGCAGCTCTTACCGGGCCTGATCAAAGCGATGAGCGCAAAATAATGGCTCTGCTTCTTGACCATTGCCACGCTGTCATCGACTGCCAGCGGGAATATCTGGATGCCTCGATCCTGATCGATGAAGGCGTCATCAAAGACGTCTTCGGACAGACAGATAAGATAAAACAGACATTTGAAGATACGGAAAGGATCGATCTGGGCGGGTCTTTGGTGATGCCCGGATCTTTTGATACGCACAGCCACGGCATCCTGGGGATGAACTTCGATGATGTCTCGATAGAAGAGATGGAGAAGATCTCCTATGAGTTTGCCAAGTCGGGAACGACTTCGTTTCTCGCATCCTTATCCTATGATGCGGATGAAGAAAAGATGATACGTCAGCTGTCCCGCTTTGAAGAGTATGAAAGTTCCGGTTCCCGTTTTGAAGGCTTTCATCTGGAAGGACCTTTCCTTTCCCCGAAACATCTCGGGGTCGGCGATCCCGATAAGTTCAAGTCGGTCGATCTTGAACAGCTGAAGCGGCTTTTGAATGCTTCCTCAAGGATACGGCAGGTCACCATCGCTTATGAACTCGATGGGGCAAAAAAAGCCGGCGAACTCTTGCACGACAGAGGTATCAGAGTCATGTGCGGACATTCGGACGCAGTGCTTGAAGACCTCGATGAAAAGGTCGATGGCTTCACACACCTTTTCAATGCGATGCGCGGTCTTCACCATCGCGACATCACTTTGGTCAACTGCGCTTTCATGAACAGATGGCAGGTGGAACTGATCGCCGATGGCAACCACGTCAAAGAAAACGTATTGAAGCTGGTACTGAACAACATCGATCGGGATAAGATCATGCTGGTATCGGACTCCAGCATCGCCAGAGGACTGGAAGACGGCGAATATTTGTTTCTGTCCAAACCGTGCACCAAGAAGGGGACGACCTTCATTACCTTCGACGGTCACTTCGCCGGAAGCGTGGTCTCGATCAACGATGAGATGAAAGTTCTCTATAAGCTCGGTGCCAAGTACACCGACCTGCTGGCATATTCTTCCTATAACGCATTCCGATTCTATGGTCTGGACAGACGCTTCGGTACGATCGAAAAAGGCAAGTATGCCGATCTTGTCATCATGGATGATGAACTGAATATCAAAGACGTCTGTCTGAAAGGAGGACTCCTTCATGTTTGAGTTCTATCTCAGGGTAGGGATCTACTTCTTCTGTTTCCTGCTGGTGCTTTTCGGCATGAGCGCATTTGACTTCAACCGTTTCGTCAAACAGGGCAAAGTCGTACAGGCCCAGGTCTTGTATTTCGTCATATGCTGTGCCTTGAGTTATCTGATGGGCAATTTCATGATCGCTCTGATGTATCGTTTCTATAAAGGATAAGGAAATGAAAAAGATCTTTCTTCTATTGATCAGTGTCTTTCTTGTCAGCGGACTTTTTGTATGCGACATCCATGCCGATGTGGGTCCCAAACCTTCCGTAACGGTCTATGTCGACGAAGATATTCAAGGTCCCTATTTCGTTACGCTTTTGGGCGATCGGACACCCTACGGTCCCTGGACGAAAGTCGAGCCTGGTGATGCTGCGGCAGATGCTTCTTTGAGAGATCAGGCCTTTGCCGCCTTTTCCCGCTATGGAGATAAGGACGGCTATCTGTTTCTGGGCAATCTGTCGAATGAACTGACAGGAACCGGATCCTTCGCCTGGACCTACTATCCGCCGGAAGAATTCAAGATCGCCATCTATGATGCAGGTTCAAAGACCTTCCTGGTCTCCGATCCCGTGAAAAGGACAGCCTTCAATTCCTACTTTCATGTACATATCGAAAACGGCTCTCTGCAGGTAAAGGAAGAGTCCAATTTCGGGAAGGAACTTCTTGGCGCCATACTCAGAGCTCTGCTGACGGTGGCTGTCGAACTGGCTCTGGCTTATCTTTTCGGATATCGGGAAAAGAAACATATCGTTACGATCCTGATCGTCAACCTGATCACCCAGATCCTTTTAGGGGTCGTCATGATGCTGATCGATTATAACGGCGGGATGCTGACGTGGATGATCTTGTTCCCGATCGCCGAGCTTGCCGTGATCGTTCTTGAGATGGTCATCTATCAGATCGTGCTGCGCAAGGAGAAGAAAGGAAAGCTCATCCTGTATACGTTATTGGCCAATCTGCTTACGGCAGCTCTGACCTTTGCCTCGGAATTCTATAAATGGGCAGGCATGTAGACAGAAGGAAAATAGTGTTATAATCAATTTTGGATTCAAAGGAGGAAAAAACTTATGGGATTACTGATATCTTTATGTCTCAGTGCAGCATTCGGTTATGTTGCCGCTAATCTGATGAAGCTTGCGGGTCCTTGGTATCTATATGTGATCTTGGGCATCGCCGGCGGCTTTGTCGGCACCATCCTTTTCGATCTGATCGGCTTCTCAAGCAATTCGATCATTTCCGAAGCGATCGTTTCGATCGTCGGAGCGTGTGTCGTCATCGCGATCTTCCGCAGACTGAGAAAATAAGGAATAAGACAGTGAAAACTGTCTTTTCTTTTCCATAGAAGTTAAAATGTTGCTATGAAAAACAAAAAGACCCTCGCCTCGTTCATGCTGGTACTGGCAACGCTGTTCTGGGGCTTATCTTATTCCGTTCAAAGCATCTCGGCGCAAGGTCTGGGTCCTTTCATGACCGTCTGTTTCAAAGGGGCAGGGGGCGTGTTCCTATTGCCTTTGCTGCTTTACAGAAAGACGAAGATCGATAAGGACATCCTGCTTGGCGGCTTATGGATGGGCATCTTTGCTTTTGGCGGCTGTCTTTTTCAGCAATTGGGTATCATCTATTCGACGGTCTCCAAGGCAAGTTTCATCACGGCTTTGTATATCATTTTCGTACCGATGATGGAAGTCTTCTTAGGCAGAAAGATCAGAAAGGCGATCTGGTATTCCGCTTCGATCGCGGCACTGGGCTTATATTTCTTATGCATGAATTCGGTCTCCGGCATCAATATCGGCGATCTCTTCCTTCTGATCGGTTCGATCTTATTTGCCTTGCAGATCATCGTGATCGATCGTTATTCGCGAAAATGCGATCCGGTCGCTTTGACTTGTGTGTCACAGATCGTCGTCGCTTTGTTTGGCCTTGTTGCAGCATTGATCTATGAAAAACCGGATGTCTCTTCCTTTGAACAGATGATCCTTGTCATCCTTTATATGGTCTTCATCGGCGGTCTGATCTCGCAGCTCATACAGATCCGCTACCAGCGGGATCTGGATTCTTCGCTGGCTTCCCTGCTGATGAGCTTTGAATCGGTCTTCGGAGCTTTCTTTGGCTGGCTGATCCTTCATCAGGGCATGTCCTTAAGGGAGATCTTCGGCTGTATCCTGGTTTTTGCAGCGATCTTACTGGCAGAGATGAAATAGCTTGCATAATCATATATACGATATATAATAAAATAGTTAGTTTTCAAACTAATTATTTTTTATGAGGAGCGATATGGACAGAAGTGTGATAAAACAGATCTCGCATCTGGATCATTGCATCCATTCCCATGCCCTAGGCAGAGACAAGATGAAGAAGGTATTGAACTTCACACAGTTCCAGATCCTTTTTTATCTGCTGAATCATCAGGATGAGGATGTATGCCAGAAGGATCTGGAAAATGAGACGCATCTCAAGAAAGCTTCGATCACGGCCTGCCTGGATGCCTTGGAAGACAAGGATCTGATCTATCGGGAGGTCTGTAAGAGCGACAGGCGCAAGAATTTCATTCGGCTGAGTGAAAAGACGATGAAGTTTGCCCGCATGATGGTCGAAAGAGAAAAAGAATACAATGCACATATCATTGCCGGTATCCCCGAGGAAGAACTGGAAGTCTTCTTCAAGGTGACCGACAGGATCTTAAAGAATATCATGGAGGAAGAAGATGAAGCTGATATTTAGATATCTGAAGCCTTACCTGCTGACCGTTCTGGCGGTCATCGTTCTGACATTCGTGCAGGTACAGACGGAACTGACACTTCCGGATTACATGTCAGGCATCGTCACCAACGGCATACAGTATGGCGGCATCACGGAATCTTCCCCGCAGGCTCTGACCAGAGAAGATATGGACAAGGTCCTGGTCTTTCTTTCGGACTCTGACAAGGTGAAAGTATTAGACGGATTCAAGCTCATCGAGGCCGGTTCTTCGGCGAAGATCGATGATCAGGAAGTCCGTTTCACGAAGGATGTCTACATCAAGATAAACGAAGATGAAGCGATCGATGAACTGATGGTCAGACCGCTGGTCTACGCCTATATGGCAGGACAGCAGGGCATCGATGTTTTTGGCGAAAACGCCCAAAGTCAGATCGAAGAAAGCCTCAAGGGACTTGAGGAAAACTACGCTTCGATGGTCCGCATCTACATACGGCAGTTATATGAGGATGTCGGGCTTTCGGCGGAGACGATACAGAACAATTACATTTTATCGACGGGATTAAAGATGCTGGGCATCGCAGCGATCGGTGTCGCCGTGCAGATCTTAGGCACTTATCTGTCGACCAAGACTTCTTCGAAGATCGCCGCAACGATGCGCAAGGATGTCTTTGAAAAAGTCGAGTCCTTTTCTTCGAGCGAATTTTCGAAGTTCTCGACTTCCTCTCTGATCACCCGTACCGGCAACGATATCACCAAGATACAGCAGCTGATACAGATGATGATGCGGATGATGCTGATGTCACCGATCATGGGCATCACGGCCGTCATCAAAGTCATGCGCTATCCAAATATCTCGTGGCTGCTGATCGTGGCGATCGGTGTGATCGTCTGCGCGATGATCGTCCTGGCAGTCTTTGCCGTACCGAAGTTTGAAGTCATTCAGAAACTCACCGACCGTCTCAATTCGATCATGCGAGAATTCCTGGACGGCATGCTGGTGATACGTGCCTTCAACTCGCAGAAGATCGAAGAAGAAAAATTCGACGACATCAACTCGACGTTCCGCAAGATCGACCGTTTCGTTTCCAATGTCATGAACATCATGGGACCGGTCATGACCTTCGTCATGAATGCGTTGACGGTCTCCATCACCTGGTTTGCCGCCAAGCAGATCGATATCGATGCGATGACGATCGGCGAGATGATGGCCTTCACCCAATATGCGATGCATGTGGTCATGTCCTTCATGTTTGTAACGGTGACTTTCTTCATGATCCCGCGTTCGATGGTCTCGGTGAAGCGTATCGAGGAAGTCCTCAATACGGTCAATATGATCAACGATCCAAAAGATCCGGTCGCTCTGCCGGAAGAAAACGGCACTTTGGCTTTCGAACATGTCACGTTCCGCTATCCGGGTGCTGAGGAATCTGTTCTGGAAGATATCAGCTTTGAGGCAAAGCCCGGCGAGACGGTGGCTTTCATCGGTTCGACCGGTTCGGGCAAATCGACGATCATCAAGCTCATCCCGCGTCTGTTTGATGTGACAGAAGGGAAGATCACCTATTGCGGACAGGATATCCGCGATGTCTCGCAGAAAGAGCTCCACGACCGGATCGGTCTGGCGACCCAGAAGGCGATCTTATTTACCGGTGATATCCGTTCCAATATCGAATTCGGAAGAAAGATATCGGATGAAGAGATGAGCGAAGCTTTGCGTATCTCGCAATCCGAATCCATCATCCGGGAAAAAGAAGAAGGACTCGCTGCGCCGATCACCCAGGGCGGTACCAACGTATCCGGCGGGCAGAAGCAGCGTCTTTCGATCGCCCGTGCTCTGGCAAAACAAAGGAACATCTATATCTTCGATGATTCGTTCTCAGCGCTTGACTATGCGACGGATAAGAAACTGAGAGCTGCCTTGAATGAACTGATCGAAAAGACGAAGGCGACGGTCTTCATCGTTGCCCAGAGGATCTCGACGATCAAGAATGCCGATAAGATCATCGTCCTCAACGAAGGAAAGATCGTCGGCGAAGGAAAGCATGAGGATCTGCTCAAAGACTGCGAAGTCTATAAACAGATCGCTTACTCCCAGCTTTCAAAGGAGGAACTTGCCTGATGCCACCGATGAGAATAGCAGAAAAACCAAAAGATTTTAAAGGCACCTTCAGACAGCTGGCCTCCTATATCAGACCGTATTACGCAAGGATCATCCTTTCCCTTGTACTGATGGTCACTTCCACTGTCATGTGCATCTATGGCCCGAAGCTGATCGGAAACGTCACGACGCTGATCGCCGAAGGCATCCTGAACAAATATTCCGGGGGAAGCGGCATCGATTTTGAAAAGATCGGCAAACTGATCACGACGATCTTACTGATCTATGGTGTGAGTGCCCTGATCGACTACTTCGTCAATCTGCTCCACGTCAATATCGCGATCAACATCTCTTATAAATTAAGGGATGATATCTCCAAGAAGATCAATAAGCTTCCTTTGAAGTATTTTGATTCCAAGACCCATGGCGATGTCCTGTCACGGGTCACCAACGACGTCGACAACATCTCCAACAATCTGACCTCGACCGTATCACAGGTATTGAACTCGATGGTCAATATCGTGGGCGTCCTGTTCATGATGATCTCGATCTCTTTCAAGCTGACTCTGGTCGCTTTAGTCGTTATCCCGCTTTCCGGTGTGTTGGCTGCCTTCATCGTGAAGAAGTCGCAGAAGCACTTCAAAGCCCATTCGAAGTATCTCGGTGAGATCAACGGCCACGTCGAGGAGATGTATTCGGGACACCTCTTAGTCAAGACGTACAACTACGAGGAAGAATCGCTGCGCCGTTTCGATGAACTCAACGATGAGTTATACAATGCGGCGTTTAAGTCGCAGTTCTATTCGGGTGTCATGCATCCGCTGACCGGTTTCTTGCAGAATGTCGGTTATGTGGCGGTCTGTCTGATCGGCGGTTTTGAAGTCATTCAGGGTCGGATGCTGATCGGTGAGATCCAGTCGTTCACGACTTATGTCAGAAGACTGCAGCAGCCGATCTCTTCGATCGCCCAGCTGATGAATACGATACAGACGATGATCGCGGCAGCCGAAAGAGTCTTCGCTCTGCTCAATGAGACGGAGGAAGAAGCCGATGTCAAAGATCCGGTGAAGATCACCGATGAAAACGGCAATATCACGATTCAAGGCAATGTCACCTTTGAAAATGTGCGTTTCGGTTATGATCCGGACAAGATCATCATCAATGACTTCTCGATGTATGTCGCTCCGGGCAAAGACGTTGCGATCGTCGGTCCGACAGGGGCTGGCAAGACGACGCTAGTCAAGCTGCTGATGCGCTTTTATGAGCTCAACGGCGGTGCGATCTATGTCGACTATAAGAACATCCGCGATTATTCGAGAAAAGACCTGCGTTCGATCTTCGGCATGGTCTTGCAGGATGCGTGGTTATTTGACGGCACGATCCGGGAGAACATCCGTTTCGGCAAACCGGATGCGACCGATGAAGAGATCTACGAAGCCTGCCGGCTTGCCCATGTCGACCGCTTCATCAAGACACTGGAAAACGGCTACGACACGGTGATCTCGGAAGATACTTCCGGCATCTCACAGGGTCAGAAGCAGCTGCTTACGATCGCCAGAGCTTTCCTGAAAGATCCGAAGATCCTGATCCTGGACGAAGCGACTTCTTCGGTCGATACCCGTACGGAACAGCTGATACAGGATTCGATGGAAGAACTGCGCAAGGGCAGGACAGCCTTTACGATCGCCCATCGTCTTTCCACGATCCGCAATGCCGATATCATCATCGTCTTGGACAAGGGCGATGTCGTGGAAGTCGGCGACCATGAATCGCTGATGGAAAAGAAGGGTTTCTACTTCGATCTGTACAATTCGCAATTCGAAAATTAGGAAGTCTTCCCGTAAGGGGAGGCTTCTTTTTCTAAGGAAAAGAGGACTTGTTTCACAGTTTGCGGATCATCATGTCCTTTGATTGAATTGTGTCTGTCAATAGTGTTATAATCGCTATGGCTTTACGCCACTTCTTTTTCATTATGAAACGCAAAACGATCACAGATTACTATAAAAAATATATCTGGCTGTTCCTTATCGGCATCGGCGCAGATATCATGGTCGACGTCTGTCAGACATTCGTGCCTGAGTTTTTAGGTGAGGTCGTTGAGATCGTTTCTCATAACAGCAATGTTCAGATATCCGATATCAGCAATATTTTATGGAACATCATCCTGATCGCTACGGCTCTGATGGCCGGCAGAGCGATCCTTCGTTTCACCATCATGCGGGCATCGGGTCTGATCGAAGCGGGCGTCCGTCACGAGATGTTCTTGAAAGCAGAGCGTCTGTCACAGCGTTACTATCATGAAAACAAGATCGGTACCATCATGTCGTGGTTCTCTTCCGATGTCGAAGCGGTCGAAGAATTCGTCGGCTGGGGCACGATCATGGCGGTCGATGCGATCTTCTTATCTGTGATCGCTTTATATAAGATGCTGCGTCTTGATCCGGTACTTTCTCTGATCGCCGTATTGCCGATGCTGGCACTGGTCATCTGGGGCAACCGCGTCGAGAAGGTCATGTCCGACAAGTGGGAAGAAAGACAGAAGCAGTTCGATAAACTGTACGATTTCACCCAGGAGACCTTCACGGGGATCCGTGTCATCAAGGCTTTCGTCAAGGAAGCGCAGGAACTGGCGGCTTTCTCGAAAGTTGCCAAGGAAAACAGCGACAAGAACCTGGAGTTCGTCAAGATGTCGATCACCTTCGATATCTGCATCGAAGTGATCATCGGTATCACGATGTCGGTATTGATGGGGTGTGGCGCGTATTTTGTCTACCGCACGGCGACAGGTCTTCCGGTGTCCGTGTTCGGGCATGTCATCACGCTTTCCGCCGGCAAGCTGACGACTTTCATCGGTTATGTCGATACGCTCATCTGGCCGATGATCGCCATGGGTCAGATCTTACAGATGCATTCCCGTTTCAAGACATCGAGCGGCCGTATCTATGCCTTTTTGGATCAGGAGGAAGAGATACACAATGCGGAAAATGCGATCGTCTTATCCGACTGCAAGGGCAAGATCACGTTCAAGGATTTTTCCTTTGCCTATCCGGATGGCGATACCCATTCTTTGAAGAATGTCTCCTTTGAGATTCAGCCGGGCGAAATGGTCGGTCTGGTCGGCAAGATCGGTTCGGGCAAGACGACTTTAGTCAATACCTTATTGCATTTATACAACATCGAAAGAGGAAAGATCTTCATCGATGACATCGATCTGATGGATATCGATATCCAGAGCCTGCGCGATGCGATCGCTTATGTTCCGCAGGACAATTTCCTTTTCTCGGACAACATCAAAAACAACATCTCTTTTGCCAACAACAAGGCGGATATGGCCGATGTGCGCGATGCCGCCAAGTTTGCGGATGTCGATGACAATATCTTAGGCTTCACGGAAGGCTATGAGACGGTGACCGGAGAACGAGGCGTCACCTTATCAGGCGGTCAGAAACAGCGTATCTCGATCGCCCGTGCCTATATGAAGAATGCGCCGATCATGATCATGGATGACTCGGTATCGGCCGTTGACGTCAAGACGGAAGAGACGATCTTGAACAACATCAATGAAAAGCGGAAAGGCAAGACGACGATCATCATCGCGTCACGTGTTTCCACTGTTTCCCATATGGATAAGATCCTGGTACTCAACGAAGGAAACGTTGAAGCTTTTGATACGCCGGAAAATCTTTTGAAGATCTCACCGACCTATCAGAAGATGGTCTTCTTACAGAAACTGGAGAGCGAACTCTAGATGAATGACGAACTTGAAAAACTAAAAGGTGACGTCAAGTTACCCTTACGCGTGATCATCAGAAGAACGCTTAAGTATATCAGCAGTGAAAAGGGCGGCTTTATCCTCTCGCTTCTTTTGCTTGGGCTGAACGTCGCACTGGATTCCATCTCGCCGTTATTCACCAGCCGCATCACCGATGAGCTCGTACAGGACAATATCAACATCAAGCTGATCCTCAATCTGGTCTTACTGTCATTTGCGCTGACCTGCATCAACCAGGCCTTCTTATATCTGAATGCCAGGACTTTGCAGAACTGCGGGCAGAGGATCATCTACCGTCTGCGTAAAGAGATCTTCGAGCATATTGAAAACATGTCGCTGAACCAGTTCAACGAGATGCCGGTCGGATCGCTTGTCACCCGTGTCACATCCTATACGGCTTCGATGTCCGACTTGTTTACCGGCGTCTTAGTCAGGATACTTCGTGATATCACGACCCTGGTCGGCGTCTATGTGATCATGTTCTTCATTTCGCCATCCCTGGCGACGTCCTTATTGGGTGTCGTTGCCCTGGTCTTTGCGATCTCCTATATCTTCTCCAAGGTGGTCAGAGGCTTCTTCCGTAAGGAAAGGGCCTGCATCTCCGATATCAATACCTTCCTCAACGAGAACCTGGCCGGCATGAAGCTGACCCAGGTCTTCAACCAGGAAAAGACCAAGGAAGAACAGTTCTTAGAGAAGAATGAGGCACTTCGCAAACAGCGTTTCAACGTCATCAAAGCATTCGGTGTCTACCGTCCTTTGATCTCCTTCATCTATAACTGTTCGATCGCCTTGTGTTTCGCTCAGGGCATACGCTATGGCTTATCGGCCGGTGAGATCGTCGCATTCTATCTGTATCTGTCCAAATTCTTCAATCCGATACAGAACCTGGCCGACCAGTTAAACGCCTTGCAGAAGGCTCTGACGGCTTCCGAAAGGATCTTCAACCTGCTCGATGTCAAACCGGATGTCCTCGACAAACCGGATGCGATCAGGATCGAAAAGTTCGAAGGAAAGATCGAATTCAAAAACGTCTGGTTCGCATACAAGGATGAAAACTGGATATTGAAGGATGTCTCCTTTGTGATCGATCCGAAGACGACCTGTGCCTTCGTCGGTGCGACCGGTGCAGGCAAGACGACCATCCTTTCTCTGATCGTCAGAAACTACGAAGTACAGAAGGGTGAGATACTGATCGACGGTATCAACATCAACGATATCGAACTCAATTCGCTCAGAAGAGCGATCGGTCAGATGTTACAGGATGTATTCCTGTTCTCCGGCACGATCAAAGACAACATCACACTGCACGATACTTCCTTTACGAAGGAAGAGATCGAGGAAGCCTGCCGCTATGTCAATGCCGACAGCTTCATCGAAAAGCTTCCGGACAGATACGAGGAAGAGATCATCGAAAAAGGCGAGAACTTGTCGCAAGGTCAAAGACAGCTGCTGTCCTTTGCCAGAACGGTGATCCACAAACCGCAGATCCTCATTCTCGATGAGGCGACGGCCAATATCGATACCGAGACCGAAGTTCTCATACAGCAGTCTTTGGAGAAGATGAAGTCCATCGGTACGATGCTGGTAGTCGCTCACAGGCTTTCCACCATCCAGCATGCCGATCAGATCATCGTCTTACAGAATGGTGAGATCGTTGAGAAAGGTGATCATCAGCACTTGCTGAAGAATCGCGGTTATTACTATAAACTTTATCAGCTTCAATTCGAAAACTGATCAGGATATTGTCAAATTTGACAATATCCTTTTTCTTTTGGTAAGAAGATGGGTGTCTTTCCTTGAAACAGGAAAATACATGGGGTTAAAATAAGGATATAAGGAAGCGTTTACATTGCTTTCTGAAGAAGGAGAAAAAATGAAAAAGTTACTCGCATTATTACTCGCAGTACTGATGTGCCTGTCACTTGCTGCATGTTCAAACGGCGGCGGTGAAGCACCTGCTGAGACTCCGGCTGAAGAACCTGCAGCTGAAACTGCAGCAGAAACATTCGAAGAACTGCTAGCTGCCGGTATCGCAAACGGAAACAAGCTGACGATCTATTCGACACACTCCGTTACCGTTTCCGCTCTGGAAGCGTTCATGAAGAAGTATGCTCCTGAGATCGAGTATGAGGGAACTCAGATCGGTGACACCAACCAGGTCACACAGGTCGCTCAGGAAGTCAAGGAAGGCGTTTTAGGCGCTGACATCATCTTCATTCAGGATGGTGCACGTGTCTTGACTGACCTCGTTGAAGAAGGCTATGTCTACAACTGGTACAACCAGGAGATCAAAGACCTGGTAGGTGATGATTGCGAACCTCTGCTTGTCTGGGATTACTGCAATAAGGTCATCATGTACAACAACGGCGCCGACAACACTTACAACGAAGGCGACATCACCAACCTCTGGTATGCGACTGACCCGGCAAACAAGGGTGCGTTCTGGATGAAGGATCCGACAACGGAAGGCGTCAACATGAACTTCTTAGTCAATCTGACTTCCGATGAGAATGCAGCAAAGCTTGAAGCAGCTTATAAAGAATACTACGGAACAGACATCGTCCTCGATGAAGATTGCCCGAATGCCGGCTATCAGTTCATCAAGATGTTATATGCCAACGAAATGATGCTCGGTTCTTCCGACTCCACGATCGCTAAGGATATCGCGGCAGCTGAAAAACCACAGTCCGGTCTTCTGACTCTGAACAAGTATCTGAAGTCCCGCGGCACAAGAGATGACGGTACGACTTTCAACCTCTTATATGCGAAAGATGATGTCAATCCGGTCGCCGGCTTCATTTATCCGATCTACGGTCTGCAGGTCGCAAATGCCGACAACCCTGAACTGGCAAAGGCATTCCTGATCTGGTTATATTCACCGGAAGGCTGGTACGGCGATGGTGAAATGACGATCGCTGATGGTTCTGTATACAAAGGTATGCAGGGCAGATACGGCGATTACTCCGGAAATACTTCCAACCCTGTCGCAGACGGTGATATGTCTGTCGTCGAATGGAAGAAGATCCTCGTCCAGGAAGATGCAGTACAGGCAGCAGAATACAGAGCTGATGTCGAAGACTTCATCCAGCTGGTCAAATAATCATTTCTAAAACATAATCTGTTTGAAAGGGGCTTGGGCGTTGGCCCGGTCCCTTTTTTCTTAGAAAGGAGGAAGAAAATGAAAAAACGTTGGAACAGGATCAAGACCTTTTTCAGCAAACCCTACAATATCCTTCTGATAGCGTTTCTGATCGTCCTGTCATTCCTGGTCGTCATCCCGCTGATCTCGATCGTCAGGGATACGTTCATCGTTCATTCCGCAGAAAAATCCAGGGTCCATCAGGCAGTCGGAACTTTCACGACCTATCACTGGAAGCGTCTTTTCGGTGCCCAGTTCTCCAAGTCGCTGCTGTGGGATCCTTTGAAACATTCGATCGTGACTTCCGCCTGGGCGTGTGTCGTCTCGATCCTGATCGGCGGTTCCTTTGCCTGGCTGGTCTCCAGAAGTGACATGCGCTGGAAAAAACTGCTGACCAAGCTGTTCATCTTCCCGTACATCATGCCGAGCTGGACTTTAGGCCTTGCCTGGAAGAACTTCTTCAAGAACATCGAGATCACCGGATCCAACGGTATCTTCTATTCCCTGACCGGGATACAGGTACCTACCTGGTTTGCCTATGGTGAATTTCCGATCATCATCGTCACCGGCATGCATTATGCGCCATTCGCTTATATCCTGATCGGCGGTATCCTGCATAACATGGACGCAAACCTGGAAGAGGCGGCGATCATCTTAAAGACCAACCGTTTGAGGATGTTTTTACGTATCACGATCCCGATCGTCATGCCGGCAGTATTATCGACCATCATCCTGGTCTTCTCCGGTGCCATGGCATCCTTTGCCACGCCGCAGTTCCTGGGCCTGCCGGTACGATATTATGTCCTGACGACCGAATTATATGCATCGATCAACGGCACCAATCCGGGTGTCGGCTATATCCTGGCGATGATCATGATCCTGATCTCGGTCATCATCATGTTTATCAACCAGCGCCTGATCGGTAACCGTAAGTCCTATGCGACCGTTACCGGCAAGTCGGCCAATATCTCGATCTTCCATCTGGGTATCTGGCGTACACCGGTATCGATCTTTGCCTTCATCGTCGTCATGTGCATGTCGGTCATCCCGCTGGTGACCTTTGCACTGGAATCCTTACTGTCATACACCGGCGTCTATGATTTCAATAACCTGACACTGTCCTTCTGGATCGGTCAGGCACAGGGACACGATACCTGGCAATCGGAATCCGGTATCCTGCGCAACGCGGAAGTCTATCGTACGTTATGGAACTCTCTGAAGCTTTCCTTCACCTGTTCGATCGGTGCCGGTACTCTGGGTTTCCTGGCCGGTTACAGTATCGTACGCAGAAGGGGAAGCATGTTATCAAGACTGGTCGAAGATCTGACCTTCATTCCGTATCTGATCCCTTCGATGGCCTTCTCAGCGATCTACTTATCGATGTTTGCGACAAAGCACGGTATTATTCCTTCCCTGTACGGAAGCTTTGCGATACTGGCTCTGATCGGTACCATCAAGTATCTGCCGATGGCTTCAAGAAGCGGTGTCAACTCGATGCTGCAGCTATCGCCTGAGATCGAGGAAGCCGGTATCATCATGGGCGTTCCTTGGGTCAAGCGTATGACGCGCATCATCATTCCGATCGAAAAGACGACGATCGTTTCCGGTTACCTGCTGCCGTTTATTTCCGCGATGAGAGAACTTTCACTCTTCGTCATCCTGGTCACGGCAAATAACAGAGTATTGACGACATTATTGCTGTTCTACGATGAGAAAGGTTACACGCAGTTCTCCAATGCCGTCAACCTGCTGATCATCATCGTCGTACTGCTGATCAACTTCACGGTTGAAAAGCTGACCGGAGCTTCCATCGAAAAGGGTGTAGGAGGATAAAATCATGCCAACAATCAAATTAGTCAATATCACAAAGAAATTCGGCAAAGGATCTTTAGCCGTCGATAAACTCAACATGGAGATCAGAAACGGCGAATTCGTCTCGCTGCTTGGTCCTTCGGGCTGCGGTAAGACGACGACGCTTCGAATGATCGCGGGTCTTGAAACGCCGACGGAAGGCGAGATCTATTTCGATGATGAATGCGTATTCTCGGATGAAAAAGGCATCAACCTGTCTCCGGATAAGCGAAATGTCGGTTTCCTTTTCCAGAACTACGCTTTGTGGCCGCACATGACGGTCTACAAGAACATCTCGTTCGGTCTCGAGAATATGAAGTGGCCGAAAGACAAGATCGATGCACGTGTCAAAGAGATCTGCAAGACCATGCGTATCGAAGAATACATGAACCGTTATCCGGCGGAGCTCTCCGGCGGTCAGCAGCAGCGTGTCGCGATCGCCAGGACCCTGGCACCAAATCCGAAAGTCCTGCTGATGGACGAGCCGTTATCCAATCTGGATGCGAAGCTTCGTAACGACATGCGTGCCGAGCTCAAGAGACTTCACAAGACGACCGATTCCACATTCGTCTATGTCACTCACGACCAGTCGGAAGCCATGACGCTGTCCACCAAGGTCGCTTTGATCAAGCTGGGCATCTTACAGCAGTATTGTCCGCCGCTTGAACTCTATGGCGAACCGGCAAACATCTTCTGTGCCGACTTCATGGGCAATCCGTCCATGAACTTCGTCAATGTCAAAGGTGTCAAAGACGGTGATTCTCTGTTGTTGAGCAACGATCACTTCAATGTCCGCTTCACACCGAACGACAAGATCGAACTCAAAGACGGTGACTACGTCTTAGGCATCCGTCCGGAATTCGTCAAGATCTGTGAAGACGGCATCGAGTCAAGAGTCATCTCTTCACTTCCTTCCGGCATGGAGACCACACTTTCCTTAGGTGTCGGCGATGTCACGCTTTCGGCGGTGGCTTTCGGTTCCGTCGACTTTGCGATGGATTCCGTCGAGCACTTCAACTTCGAAGGAAACAAGTACGTGCTCTTTGACAAGGAGAGTGAGAAGAATCTGTCTTTAGGCTCACTTGAGATCGTCAGATAATGGAGCCGGATTCTTTTGAAAACAAACTGAGCAGATGGGCAGGACGGTTGAGCAATATCGTCCTGCTTGGTTTTTTCTGCCTGCTGTGCTGTGTCCCGGTCATCACGATCGGCGCATCATTCACTGCGCTTTATGAAGCGATGGGCGAATATCTGATCGATGACAACGATAAAGTCCTGCGTCCGTTTTTCCGGACGTTCAAGGAACGCTTCCTTCTTTCCACGAAGGTCTTTGCGTTACACCTCGTCTTTATCGCCATCTTCATCTGGGACCTGGTCTATTACCGTACCGGTTCATCGACCCTGGATTATATCGGCCAGGCAGCATCGTTTTCGCTTCTGATGCTTAGTGTATTTGAACTGACCTGTGTATGGATACTGATCTCGCAAGGCATGGCCTCCAAGACTTTTGAAGCCATATCCTCGTCTTTGAATATGGCCTTCAGCTGTCTGAAGGAATCTCTGTCTTTGCTGGGACTGACTATCGCAGCCTGCGTGATATGTGTCGTATTATTACGGCCGTTCATCCTGGTGCTTCCCGGCGTGATCGCTTTCTTACACTGGCAGATCATTCCCGAGATGCTGCAGAAGTATCGTTTCAAGATGAAACAGATGAATTACAGAAAAGGAAACAACTGATATGAAATACAAAAAGATCGAAAGGCTAGGCATCGAGATCTCTCCGATCGCTTTGGGGACCTGGGGGATCGGCGCTGCCGGCTGGGGCGATGTCAAAGATGAAGAATCGATCGAAACGATCCGCTATATGGTCGACCGCGGTGTCAACCTCATCGATACGGCTCCGGTCTATGGTCTTGGACATTCCGAAGAGATCGTCGGCAAAGCCTTACAGGGCATCAGAGACAAGGTCATTCTGGTCTCCAAATGCGGCATCACCAGAAAAAAGGCGACCGGTTTTGGCAAAGATGGCCCGGTGAGGGACTCTTCGCCTGAGATGATCTTGAAACAGGTCGAAGAATCATTGGAAAGATTACAGACCGATCATCTCGATGTGCTGCTCATCCACTGGCCGGATGTCAATACGCCGTTTGAAGAGACGGCGGAAGCTTTAAAACAGCTCAAGAACGAAGGCAAGATCCGCTTCTCCGGTATCTGCAACTTCGAAAACGAACAGATCGATGCTTTCTACAAGACCGGTGCACTCGACTTTGCCCAATACCAGTTCTCACTGCTGGAAGACAAGTGGAGTCGCAACTTAAAGAAGTATGCTGACCTGGGCATTGCGACGATGGCGTATGGAGCATTAGGCGGCGGTATCCTGACGGGAGCGTATCGGACGATGCCGGAATTCGCATCGGATGACATGCGCCTGAACTTCTATCCGTTCTTCAAACCGGAACGTTTTGAAAAGACGATGTCGCTGCTCGATGTGATGGATCAGATCGCAAAGGATCACAATGTTGATGTCGGGGAAGTGGCGATCAATTATACGGCGGATCTGCCTTATGTCACCACCGCCCTTGTCGGCTGCAGCAAGCCTCATCACGCAAAGATGAACTGCGATGCTCTGGAGTGGCAGATGAGCGATGCGGAAAAGGAAACGCTGGAAAAAGCCGCAGCTGAAATACGGAATTAGGAAGATCGCAAGATCTTCTTTTTCGCATATAAAAAAAAGAAGCTTTCGCTTCTTATAAGATCTCGATCGTTTTGATGCGCTGCGCTTCTAACGGTTTGTCACGGAAATCGGTCCGGACATTGGCTATCTCATCCACGGTCTCGATGCCCTCGTACACTTTGCCGAACGCCGCATACTGGCCATCGAGATGCGGGGCATCTTCATGCATGATGAAGAACTGTGAGGAGGCGGAGTTGGGATCCATGGTCCTGGCCATCGATAAGACGCCTCTGGTGTGTTTGAGCTCATTAACGAAACCGTTGGACAGAAATTCGCCCGGGATCGTCTTTTCGCTGCCGCCCATGCCGGTGCCGGTCGGGTCACCGCCCTGGATCATGAAACCTTTGATGACTCTGTGAAAGATGATGCCGTCAAAGAAATGGTCCTTTATAAGACTTATAAAGTTTTCGACCGTCTTTGGTGCGACATCCGGATACAGTTCGGCTTTCATCGTTTTGCCGTTTTCCATCGTGATCTGAATCTTAATGTTTTCCATAGTATAAACCTCGTATCATCATTCTAACATTTTGCGCTATAATATGTTCAAATAAATCTGATATGGAGGTACACGATGAACAGATATGTTGAAGAAGTAATTGCTTACGTGGAAAACAAATATGCTCACCAGCCGGAATTCGTCCAGACCGTTGAAGAAGTGTTCACCTCCATCGCCCCGGTCGTCGACAGACATCCGGAGTATGAAAAAGCGGACCTTTTAAGACGGATGGTCGAACCCGAAAGGATGTTTCGATTCCGTGTCGTATGGACGGATGATCAAGGAAATACCAGGACCAATGTCGGCTATCGCTGCCAGTTCAATGGGGCGATCGGACCTTACAAAGGGGGTCTTCGTTTCCGCGACAACGTCAATGAAAGCCTGATCAAGTTTTTAGGCTTTGAACAGACTTTCAAGAATTCGCTGACCGGCCAGCCGATCGGCGGGGCAAAAGGCGGCTCGGATTTTGATCCGTCAGGCAAGTCCGACAGTGAGATCATGCGCTTCTGTCAGAGCTTCATGACTGCCCTTTATCGTTATATCGGACCGGATATCGATGTTCCGGCCGGCGATATCGGTGTCGGCTCCAGAGAGATCGGCTATCTCTATGGCCAGTATCGAAGACTCAAAGGGACGTTTGAAAACGGAGTACTGACCGGCAAGGGATTGAGCTATGGCGGTTCCCTGATCCGTCCGGAAGCGACCGGCTATGGTGCGATCTACTATCTGCAGGAAGTCCTGAAACATGAAAATGACAGCATCGCCGGCAAAAGGATCGCTGTCTCCGGTTATGGCAATGTCTCCTGGGGCATCATGAAAAAGGCAGCCCAGCTCGATGCCAAGGTCACCTACATGTCCGGTTCTGCCGGTTACATCCATGATCCGGAAGGCATCTCGACACCGGAAAAACTACAGTTCATCCTGGATCTTCGGGCATCCAATTCAAAGGATCTGAAGTCTTATGCTGACAGATTCGGCTGCGAGTTCTATCCGAAGCAGACCTTCTGGGGAGCGGATGATGTCGATATCTATATGCCTGCCGCAACGCAGAACGAAGTCGGCATGGAAGAAGCGAAAAAGATCGTCGCTTCAGGCGTCAAATATTATCTGGAAGTCTCCAATATGCCGACCTCCAACGAAGCGATACAGTATATGAAGGATCACGGCATCATCGTAGCGCCGTCCAAGGCCGTCAATGCCGGCGGTGTCGGTGTCTCGGCACTGGAGATGTCACAGAACTCCGAACGTCTCTCATGGACGGAAGAAGAAGTCGACGAAAGACTCAAGCGGATGATGAAAAACATCTATGACAAATCCGTCGAAGCAGCGGAGCGTTACGGCCTGGGTTATGATCTGATCGCCGGAGGCAATATCGCCGGTTTTGAAAAAGTCGCGGAAGCGATGATGGAGCAAGGTTTGTTTTAATGGAAACACTCAGCGAATATATCGAGCACTATTACACCAAAGAGAATTACAACTGTTCCGAAGCCATCATCCAGGCTGCCAATGCCTGCTATGATCTGGGCATCAGCAGGGAAGACATGAAAATGTTCGGAGGTTTCGGTTCGGGCATCTATGCGGGACTGGTCTGCGGGTCGCTTGTGGCCGGCGCAGCCGTCTTATCCAAGATGGTGGTCAAGGAAAAAGCGAGAGAAGAACAGGACAGCGTCCGCCCGGTCATCAACGGATTTGTCCGGAATTTCCGACAGATCCTCGAGGGGACAAACTGTGCGGAGCTCAGACCGAAGTACTATACGAAGGAAGCCTCCTGTCTCAAGACCGTGATGCTGGCGGGGGAAGCCTTACAGATGAGCATCGAAAAATTGAAGGAAGAGAGTATGTGAAGACATACTCTTTTTGTATAATAGAATCAGATATGAGAAGGAGATCATCCTATGAAACTCAATTATAAACGTACTTTTCTGGTGGGCCTGGCGTTCCTTTCGATCTGCGCTTTCTGGCAGATGTACGACAATGTCGTGCCATTGATCCTGACCAATACTTTTCATCTGAACGAGACCTATTCCGGCGCCATCATGGCTGCCGATAATATCCTGGCACTCTTCCTTCTGCCGTTTTTCGGTTCGCTTTCCGATAAGACCGAAACGAAGATCGGCAAGCGCATGCCTTACATCCTTTTTGGTACCGGGGCAGCTGTCATATTGATGAACATTCTGCCGTTTCTCGACAATGGATATTTCCGTGAACCAAATCAGTTCAAACTGATCAGCTTCGTCATCGTACTGGGCTTATTGCTGGTAGCGATGGGTACCTACCGTTCTCCGGCTGTCGCTCTGATGCCGGATGTCACACCGAAACCATTGCGCTCGAAAGCCAATGCCATCATCAACCTGATGGGTGCCATCGGTGGTATCATCTATCTGGCGATCGCTGCACTTTTATATCCGAATTCCAAGACAGTCGGCGCAGCTCATGTCGATTATCAGATCTTATTCGTTGTCGTCTCCTCGATCATGTTTCTGGCAGTCGGTCTGCTCTATCTGTTCGTCAAGGAACCGCAGCTGGTCTATGAAAACAAGATCCTGGAAGCCGAACATCCGGAATGGAACCTTTCCGAAGATGACGGTTCCGGACATGAAAAACTGCCGGATGATGTCAAACGTTCCCTGTATTTCTTACTGGCGTCGATCGCCTTATGGTTCATCGGCTATAACGGCGTCACGACTTGGTTTACGACCTATGTCTCCGTCGTCATGGGACAGGGGCTGGGCGGTGCATCCACCTGTCTGCTGGTCGCGACTGCCGGTGCCATCGTTTCCTATATCCCGATCGGCAGCCTGGCTTCAAAGATCGGACGCAAGCGCACGATCAAAGGCGGCATCGTCCTTCTTTCACTGATGTTTGCCTTAGGCTTTGTGCTTACGAACATCTTCAAGTCGATCAACTTCATCATGTACGTCTCTTTCGCACTGGTCGGTCTGGCCTGGGCAGCGATCAATGTCAACTCGCTTCCGATGGTCGTCGAGATGTGCAAGGGTTCCGATATCGGAAAATTTACCGGCTATTACTATACGGCATCCATGGCTGCCCAGATCGTCACACCGATCTTAGCGGGCACCTTGATGCGTCTGATCTCCTATAAGATCTTATTCATCTATTCGGCATTCTTCGTCTTACTGTCCTTCGTGACGATGTCACAGGTCAGACACGGTGACCAGAAGGTCGAAGCAAAAAAAGGCCTGGAAGCCTTTGAAAACATGGATGACTGATCATTGACCGGGAAATATCCCGGTTTTTTCATTTATACAGAAGCTCTTCTTTTCTGAAGAAAGCCTTGTGCTTCAGCAGGAAAGAACCAAACAGCTCGCCCAGGACATAGGACCCCAGGAATTCGCCTGCAGCGATATAGATCATCAGCAAGCCGATGGGAAGTTCGACCCCGTAACAGCAGCGCAGGATGAAAGGAATGATCAGGCTATTGGCAATGATCGAAGGGACCGGCACCAGCCAGCGCTCATGACGAAACTTATAGCCAAAATACGCCCCGACCAGAGTGGCCAGCGAGCCGAAAAGCGTATCCATGAACAAGGCTCCGCTGAAGAGGTTGCCTAAAAGACAGCCGATGAAAAGGCCTGGTATCGCGGCACTTGTAAACATCGGCAGGATATTGAGCGCTTCGGCGATCCTGACCTGTACCGCCGAAAAAGAGATCGGCGAGAATACGATCGTAAGCGCGGCATACAGGGCTGCAATGACGGAAGCCATAGCGATGTAATAGATCCTTGAACGGGAATGCATACTTCTTAATCATACCACCCGGGAACCCTGACCATGATACAATGTAGGTGAGGTTTTTAGTATATGCATAATGAGATCAATGTATTCAGTGAGATCGCTCCTTTGAAGACTGTGCTTCTGCACCGGCCGGGAAAGGAGCTTTTGAATCTGACTCCGGATACCCTGCAGCAGCTTCTTTTCGATGACATCCCGTTTCTGAAGGTCGCTGCCGGGGAACACGATATCTTCGCCAGGATATTGAAAGACAACGGGGCGCAGGTCCTGTATCTGGAAGACCTGATGAGGGAAGTACTGGATGAGCAGGAAGTCAAAGAGAAGTTCATCCGTCAGTTCATCGAAGAGGGCTGTGCGGACCGCAGGTATCATGAGGCTTTGTTTTCCTATCTGAATTCTCTGGACAACAACATGGAACTGGTCCTTCGTTCCATGGAAGGCATCAAATACAAACAGATCGATGCCGGTGTGAAGGAATCGCTGTCCGATCTGGCCGGCGAAAACAACAACATGCTGATGGCACCGATGCCCAATCTTTATTTCACCAGGGATCCTTTTGCGGTGGTCGGCAACGGCGTGAGTCTGAACCGGATGTATTTCGAGACCCGCAGAAGGGAGACCATTTATGGCGAATACATCTTCAGGTATCATCCGCGCTTCAAAGATGCGAAATTGTATTATGACCGCTATGCGCCATATCACATCGAAGGCGGCGATATCCTCAATCTCAACGAAGAGACGATCGCCATCGGCATCTCACAAAGGACCGAAGCCAATGCCATAGAATTCCTGGCCAAGCACATCTTCCGTGATGAAGAAAGTCCTTTGAAGAGGATCCTGGCCTTTTCGATACCGAAGGATCGTTCCTTCATGCATCTGGATACGGTCTTCACCCAGATCGACTATGACAAATTCACCATCCATCCTTTGATCAATGACCGGCTGAGAGTCTTTTCTCTGGAAAGGAAGGATGACGATACGTTCAATATCTCCAGGATCGATGAAGATCTCGATAAGATCCTGGCAAGACAGCTGAAACTGGAAAGGTGCGAACTCATACGCTGCGGAGGCGACGATCATATCGCTTCGCAAAGGGAACAGTGGAACGATGGTTCCAATACGCTTTGTATCGCACCGGGAAAGATCTTAGTCTATGAGCGCAATGAGATCACCAATAAACTGCTGGAATCCTACGGCGTCGAGGTCCTGACCATGCCGAGCTCCGAACTTTCAAGGGGACGCGGCGGACCGCGATGCATGTCAATGCCGTTAGTAAGGAAATAAGGGGGTAACTATGGAACTGAAAGGCAGAAGTTTTCTTAAATTACTGGATTATTCAACGGAAGAGATCGAATATCTTCTCGATCTCTCCGCGCGATTCAAAAAGCTGAAAAAGGAAGGAAAGCCACACCGTTATCTGGAAGGAAAAAACATCGTCCTGCTGTTTGAAAAGACATCGACCAGGACCAGATGTTCCTTTGAAACGGCGGGTCATGATCTGGGCATGGGCGTCACGTATCTGGATGCCCAATCCTCGCAGATGGGTCACAAGGAATCGATCGCCGATACCGCCAGAGTCTTGGGCAGGATCTACGACTGCATCGAATACCGCGGCTATGGCCAGGACATCGTCGAAAAGCTTGCCGAGTATTCCGGCGTTCCGGTATTCAACGGCCTGACCGACGAATTCCATCCGACGCAGATGCTGGCAGATGTCTTGACGGTCAAGGAACACTTCGGTGACTACAAGGGCAGAAAGCTCGTCTTCATGGGCGATGCGAGAAACAACGTCGCCAATTCTCTGATGGTGGTTTGTGCAAAGCTGGGGATCGATTTCGTTGCCTGCGCACCGAAAGAGAACTTCCCGGAAGAAGGACTCGTCAATACCTGTAAAAAGATCGCGGAAGAAAATCATTGCCAGATCTCTTTGATCAGCGATGTTAAAGAAGCTTTGAAGGATGCCGATGTCATCTATACGGACATCTGGGTATCGATGGGTGAACCGAAAGAATTATGGGCAAAACGTATCGAACTGTTGAGTCCTTACCAGGTCGATAAACAAGCCATGTCCTACGCGAAGAAGGATGCGATCTTCTTACATTGTCTGCCGTCTTTCCATGATCTCAACACCAAGGTCGGTCAGCAGATCTATGAACAGTTCGGTCTCAAAGAGATGGAAGTGACCGACGAAGTCTTTGAATCGGAACAGTCCAAAGTCTTCGACGAAGCGGAGAACCGCATGCATACGATCAAGGCAGTCATCTATTCCGCCTTGGCAGATAAGGATGAGACCGTATAGAAAGATCGTCATCTCTTTAGGCGGCAATGCCTTGGGCTATGACCCAAAGAAGCAGACAGAGAATATACGGAAAGCCGTCATACCGATCGTCGATCTTATCGAAGAAGGCCATGATGTCGTTATATGTCACGGCAACGGTCCGCAGGTCGGACTGATCGACGAGGCATTTGAAAATTCAAAGAAACATAACGATACGCCTTTCATGCCGCTGTGTGAATGCGGCGCGATGTCGCAGGGCTACATCGGCTATGAGCTTGAACAGGCCCTGAACAACGAGTTAAGAAGGCGGAATATCGCAAAGACCTGTGTGACGATACTGAGCGAAACGCTGGTCGATGAAAATGATGAGGCCTTTGCCGATCCGCACAAGCCGATCGGACGCTATTGCAGCCTTCAGGAGAAACTGCTTCTGGAAAAAGAAAGAGGCTATCTCTTCAAGATGATACAGGGCAAAGGTTACCGGCGTCTTGTCGCTTCCCCGAAACCCAGGAAGATCTTGCAGACCGAAGCGATCGCAAAGCTCATGAAAGAACACATCGTCATCTGCGGCGGGGGAGGCGGTATCCCGGTCATCGAAAAAGACGGCATGCTTCAAGGTGTGGATGCCGTCGTGGATAAGGACTTAAGTTCCGCTCTGATCGCCTCAGACATCGATGCCGATCTTCTGATGATCCTGATGGAAGAAGACTATGTCTGTCTTGATTTCGGCAAGGAAAGTCAGAGGGATCTCAAGCGGGTAAGTGTGAAGCAACTAGAGACATATCTGCAAGAAGGACAGTTTCCTGCCGGAAGCATGTATCCCAAGGTCAGAGCCTGCATCGATTTTGTCAGAGAGGACAAAGAAGCGATCATCACGTCGCTTGATCTCGCCCTTGTTTCACTTACGGAAGATAAGGGGACCCATATCACAAAATAAAAAAGAGAAATGTCATTGCGACATTTCTTTTTAGTCGAGTGCTTTGTCCAGTGTGGAAACGAAATCCTGTACGTTAGTGATGATGGATTTCGCCGACAGTGATCCGCGGTCCGCCAGCTTGTTGGCGGTGAATTCGGAGATATCGACACAATAGAAATAGACCTGACGCATCTTTCCGTATCGGTCGATGCGGTAGGACGGGGTCATGTTGCCTACGGCGATCGAGTGTAACATCGTTGCCATACAGATGACGGTCGTGGCTTCCCGGATCTGATCGCGCATCGCTTCCTGGGCCTCGTAGACATCGCCATAGACGCAAGGTAGTGGACCATCATCCCTGATCGATCCGCCCAGGACATATGGGATATGGTTCTTCTCGCAGGCATAGATGATGCCGTTATCGATCTTTTCTTCTTCGATGAACTTCGCAACACTGCCATATCTCCTTACGGCATTGAGCGTATCGAGATGATTGTAGTGGCCGTTCGGCATGGATTGCTGGGTGTAGATGTCCTGACCTAAGGCAGTCTTTAAGTAGGAACCTTCCAGGTCATGAGTAGCCAGGGCGTTGCCGGCCAGCAAGGCATGGACATAGCCTTTTTTGACCAGTGAGGCAAAGGCATCTTTGGAGTCCTTATCGAAGGCGACGGCCGGTCCTAAGACCCAGACGATCTTGCCGTGCTTCTTGTCGTGTTTCAGGACTTCATAGAGCTCATCGTAGTCCTTGGAGAAGGCTGTCTCTCTGCTGCGGTTGAGACGGAAGGCGAAGACGTCGTTTTCGTTTTCGGTCTCTTTGAAACCGTTGGCGTGGACATAGATGCCTTCTTCGCAGTTCTCGCTGCGGCCGCAGATGATCAGATCATCTTTGACGATATTGCGGAATTCGATGACTTTGACCTCACCTTCCCTGTATGCCGCGACGCAGTCCATGCGGCTTTCTTTGGCCAGCAGCCATTTTCCGTCGATCTTGAAGTATTCCGGGAAGATCGACATGGCATGATAGCCTTCCGGGGCGACTTTATCTTTTTCCGCTCTTACGAGTTTTACATCCGGAGCATCGATAAACTTGTCTTGTGTAAAATCAGGTTCATAGTATTGGCGTAATTGAAAATTCATAATGGTCCTCTTCTCTACTCAAAGGATATCACATCGATGTGACAAAGAAGTTAAAAAAAGGATCTTATCGATCCTGATGCAGCGTGTCTTTGAACACGTAGTATTTCTGATAGAAGAACTCGGTCACCAGATTCACCAGCATGTTGAGTATCGTGACCAGATAATCGTTCATATGTAATGTGCCGGTCAGATAGTTTCCGATGTAGGTGGAAAGCGGTGTGAAGACCAGGTAATAGACAAAGACCTTGGCCATCGCGACCGGAACGTTGGATGCCGACTTGAACGTGAAGTTGCGGTTGAGTGTGAAGTTCCAAAGGACCGACAGGATCAGCGAGATCAGATAGCTTGGCCACCATGGCAGATGGACAAGATCATGAAGCAAGGCAAAGCTGCCTAACTGTATGATGCCTGCCGAGAGCGAAAACAGAGTGAATTTGATGGTCTGCAGAAGATCTTTATTCATGATGTCCCCCTTGAAGATAGGCATTTGCCTTAGCCAGCACTTCTTTCATGTTGTCAAAGCTCAGGATATCCATCGCTTCTTCGTATGGAAGCAATCGGATCTCATCGACTTCCTCCGGCTGTTTTACCGGCGTCTGGTCCCTGTAATATCCAAGGAAATAGACGGAAGTCTTTAAGATGCCGTTGGGCATGACGTACTTGAGATCTTCCCGGAACCCGGGATCCAGCATGATATCGATGCCGGTCTCTTCCTTGATCTCACGGACGGCTGCTTCCAAAAGTGTCTCTTCATTTTCCAGGTGTCCTTTCGGGAAACCGTAGTTGCCATGGAAATCTTTGATGACAAGATAAAGGATCGTATCGTTTTGTTTGGTATAGGTGATCGCACCTGCGGATATTTCAGACATACCTTGATTATAGTCTTTTTGAAAAATAAAGCCAAAAGTAAAATCGATGTCAAATCAATGCATAGCTTTAATATTTGTTTAAGATTGATTTAAAATAGGGATATGAAGCTTTTATTGCTGATCAATGCGCGTTCCGGATTGAAGAACTCCAAGGCAAACCTCTTGAAGGTCATCGACATTTTCTGTGCCCATGGCTATGAGGTGAGTGCCTATGTCACGCAGAAACACAACGACGCCTACGAATATCTGGTGAAGAACAGAGTGAAATATGATGTAGTCTGTGTTTTCGGCGGCGATGGGACGATGAACGAAGTCAGCAATGCCCTGATGCGCAAGGAACATAAACCCTTGCTGGGCTATTTCCCAAGCGGGACGATGAATGACTTCGGTTCCAACTTCGATCTCGGGAATGATTTCGTGAAGATCGCGGAGAGGATCTGCGAAGGAAACATACGGGAATTCGATGTCGGAAAGATGAACGACCGCTATTTCAACTATGTGGCAGCCTTCGGTGCGATGTGCGATGTGCCGTTCACGACCAACAGTGATGCCAAGGAAGCCTGGGGAAATATCGCCTACATCATGGAAGGCATCTCCAAGCTGCCGGAAGTCAAGATGCACAAGGTCCGCTATACGATCGGCAGCCGCACCTATAAAAAGGATGTGCTCTTCGGTCTGATCTACTCAGGAAACCGGGTGGCCGGGATGGAACTGGAAGACAAGAAACGTTCCAGGATCGATGACGGCATGTTCAATGTGCTGATCGTCGATTATGTGCCGACCATTTTCAATGCGCCGGACTTACTGTCGACGATACTTCAGCAGGACAAGTTCATCCACCGCTATCGATGCAAGGCCATCACCCTGGAATTTGAAGATGATGTGGCCTGGACGCTGGATGGCGAAGAGGCAAAGGTCAAAGACAAAGCGGAGATCATCATAACAAATAAAGCACTCAGGATACTTGCCTGAGCGCTTTTCATATCAATGTCTGTATATCGTCTCTTATTTGAGCAGACCGGTCAGAAGACCTAAGAGCTCAGTACCGTTGGACTGCTGCTGGGTCGGCTTGCTTCCGCCAAGCAGGGAACCTAATAATTCAAGGCCTGTGTTGGAGGACTGCTGCTGCTGGCTGCTTCCGCCGAGCAGGGAGCCTAATAAACCGGCTGCCGGGTTGGAGTTGACGTTGGAGACACTGCCGCCGCCAAGAAGACCCGCGATGTCGGAAAGATCGATACCGTCAGAGAGATCGACTTTATTGGACTGCGGTTTTGCGGCAGTAGCTGTAGTAGCGGTGGATAAGCTGTTGAGAAGAGCCGGAGCGATCGCATTGAGGACGCTGTTGACTTCTTTTGAAGACAGACCTGTCTCTTTTGCCAGAGAGCTGATGACACTGTTCTGGTTCTTGCCTAAAATGTGAGCGATGATCTTTGCGCCGTCAGTTGAGTCAGCGTTGGAGATCTGCTGGGAGACTGTCTGTGTGCTGGTATGCTGGCTGAGAGCACCTAACAGGGAAGAAGCGCCTTCCTTCTTGGATGCGTTCTTTGTCAGGTAAGTGATCAGAAGAGGAACAGCCATCATCAGCAGTTTGGAAATGGAGCCGGATGAGACACCGGTCTTTTTGGAAGTCGCATTGACGGAATCATTGGATGTCATTGCGCCGAGTAATAATTGTAAAAGATTCATTATTCATTCTCCTTACTTTATTAATTCCATTTTACATCTTTTTTATTCTTCATTTTAATCAAATCTTTTTTACATTGTTACAAGCATTCTTTTTGAAAGATCATCATACATATTGAAACCTAATTGAACATAAAAAGTGATACTATTTTATTATGTTCAAATTACTGAAGAAATATACCAAAGACGGCTGGTGGGCGGCCCTGCTGGGGCCGGTGTTCACCGCCTTGGAAGTTGCGGTCGATGCCCTGATCCCGCTGGTGATGTCGGATATCATCGATAAAGGTATCTACGGCATGAACGGTGACATGGAATACATCTGGCAAAGAGGTGTCTACATGGTCATCCTGGCCCTGCTTGGCGCTTTGTTTGGCGCTCTGTCGGGACTTTTCTCTTCGATCGCTTCGACCAGATTCATCCGCAATATCCGTTTTGCGATGTTCTCCAAGATCCAGGAATACAGCTTCGAGAATATCGAAAAGTATCCGGTACCGACGGTCGTCATGCGTCTGACGGCAGACATGCGTATGTTACGTATGGCCTATGTTTCGATCGTCCGAATGCTGATACGAGCACCGATCAACCTGGTATTGTCGGCGTACTTCGTCTTCACGATGAATGCATCGTTAGCCAGCATATTCGCTGTCACGATCCCGATCCTGGGCGTCGGTCTCATCATCATCTACACCAAGGCGCATCCGCGTTTCCGTCAGATGATGCTGAAGTTCGATGCGTTGGATGCAAACCTCGAAGAGAATATCGAAGGCATCCGTGTCGTCAAGACCTTCGTCAGAGAAGGCTATGAGACGGAGAAATTCGACAGGTCTTCGGAAAGTGTCATGAAGGCTCAGCGTTTTGCCGAAAAGATCGTCATCCTGAACCGTCCGTTTTTTGAGCTGGTCATGTATGCCTGCATGGTGATCATCGCCTGGGCAGGCGGCAAGGATGTCATCGCCGGAACGATGAGCACCGGTAATTTCATGGCTTACATCTCCTATATCCGGGCGATCTTATTTGCCTTATTGATGATCTCCAATGTCTTCTTGCAGGTCGTCATGGCTCAGGCTTCGGTCGACCGTGCCAACGAGATCCTCGACGAGAGACCGAAAGTCACTGATGAAACTGCCGATCCGGAACTCAAGGTGGAGGATGGTTCCATTGAATTTAAGAATGTCGCCTTCAAATATTCCGATGATGCGGAAAAAGACGTACTGAGCGATATCGATCTGTCGATCCGCTCGGGTGAAGTCATCGGAATCTTAGGTCCGACCGGTTCATCCAAGTCCACACTGGTGCAGCTCATCCCGCGTCTTTATGATGTCGACCGCGGCGAAGTGCTGGTCGGCGGACACAATGTCAAAGAATACAAGCTCGATCATCTGAGAGAAGCCGTAGCGATGGTCTTACAGAAGAACACGTTATTCTCCGGAACGATCGAAGAAAATATGAAATGGGGCAACCCGGAGGCGACCCACGAAGAGATCGTCGAAGCCTGCAAGTATGCGCAGGCGGATGATTTCATTTCGCAGATGCCGAAAAAATATGAGACCGATCTCGGACAGGGCGGTGTCAATGTTTCCGGCGGTCAGAAGCAGAGGCTCTGTATCGCCAGGGCACTTCTCAAACATCCGAAGATCATCATCCTGGATGACTCGACCAGTGCGGTCGATACCGATACGGATCATCGCATCCAGCTGGCTTTAAAAGAAAAGCTCGGCGGCATGACGACGATCATCATCGCCCAGCGTGTGGCTTCCGTCAAAGAGGCGGACCGCATCATCATCATGAGCGAAGGAAAGATCCAGGATATCGGCAACCATGAGGACCTCATGGCAAGGAACGAAGTCTACCGCGATCTTTACAATACACAGATGGAAGGAGCACTGGAATAATGGCAGAAAATGGTTACAGACAGCTTCGTACATCGAAGGCAGATGATGTGCTGGGCACCATCGGCAAGTGCTTCTCCTATATCGGCAAGCGCTACCGCCTGGCGTTCAGTGCGGCGATCGTTTTCACGATCCTTTCTTCTCTGACCGGTGTCATCTCGTCCTATCTGTTCACACCGATCTTAAATAACTATGTCGTCCCGTATATCGGACAGCAGAACCCCGATCTGAGCGGTTTCAGGAGGATGTTATTGGTGATGATCAGCGTCTATGCGATCGGTCTGATCTCTTCCTACAGCTTCTCGAAACTGATGTCGATCGTTTCGACCGGTGTCCTCGACGATATGCGCAAAGACCTTTTCCGGGTCATGGAAAAACTGCCGGTGCGTTTCTTTGATTCAAGAACGCATGGCGAAGTCATGAACTACTACACCAACGACATCGATACCATCAGACCGATGCTGGCGGATGGCTTCCCGACGCTGATCACGACGATGATCACGCTGATCGGCTGTTACGCGTTCATGTTTTCACTCAATGTACGTCTCACGCTGATCATGGTGGTCGTGCTGGTCATCATGTTCCTGGCGACCTACATCCTGGCGAAGGGCTCACGCAAGACTTTTGCCGGCTTACAGAGACAGATCTCCAACATCAACGGTTATACCCAAGAGATGTTCTCCGGCCAGAAGGTCATCAAGGTCTTCAATCACGAAAAAGAGACGATCGAAGGTTTCAAAGCTTTCAATGAGAAGCTCTATGATTATTCGCTTCGTTCCAATGCCTATGCCTCGATGCTGATGCCGATCAACGGCAACCTGGGCTATATCGCTTATGCGATCGTTGCGGTCGTCGGCGGACGCATGTGCATCGACGGCCAGATGAGGATCGGCGATCTCGCATCCTTCCTGCTGTTCGTAAGACAGTTTGCCGGACCGATCTCCAACCTCTCCCAGCAGTTCAACGGCATCATGATGTCGCTGGCCGGTGCCGAGAGAGTCTTCGATCTGATGGACAAGGAAGCGGAACTTGACTATGGCATCATCGAACTGGTCAATGTGGAAGAAGGCAAGGAGGAACTCGTCGAGACCAATGAAAAGACTTCCCGCTGGGCGTGGAAGATCCCGATCGATCCTCCGAAATACGTAGAACTTAAAGGTGACATCCGTCTGAACAATGTCACGTTCCGTTACACGGAAGGCAAGGACATCTTAAAAGATATCTCCTTATATGCTAATCCGGGTCAGAAGATCGCATTCGTCGGTTCGACCGGTGCAGGCAAGACGACGATCACCAACCTGATCAACCGCTTTTATGATGTGGAAGACCAGGAAGGCATGATCACTTTCGACGGCATCCCGATCAAGGAGATCAGGAAAGATGATCTCAGGCGTTCTGTCGGTGTCGTTTTACAGGATACCAATCTTTTCTCCGGCACGATCATGGACAATATCCGTTACGGACGGCTCGATGCGACTGATGAAGAATGCATCGCGGCTGCCAGGATCTCCAACGCCAACTCGTTCATCGAACGTCTGCCGCACGGCTACCAGACGATGCTGTCGGCCAACGGTTCCAACCTCTCGCAGGGGCAGAGGCAGCTGCTCAATATCGCCAGATGTGCTGTTGCCGATCCGCCGGTCATGGTCCTGGATGAAGCGACTTCGTCCATCGATACCCATACCGAGAAGCTGATCGAGAAGGGTATGGATGAGCTCATGAAGGGCAGAACGACCTTCGTCATCGCCCATCGTCTTTCGACGGTCCGCAATGCCAATGCGATCATCGTCCTGGAACACGGGCAGATCGTCGAACGCGGCGACCACGAATCGCTGATCGCGCAGAAGGGCAGATATTATCAGCTGTATACCGGTAAGGCGCAGCTTGATTAAAAGTTAGTTGAATCTGCGCGAAAAAGATGTAAAATAGAATATGCACAAAAGAATATGACTTCAGGATGTAGCTCAGCTTGGTGGAGCGCTTGCTTCGGGTGTAAGAGGTCAAGGGTTCGAATCCCTTCATCCTGACCATATTCTTTTTTGTTTTGTATAATAGAAATGTATATAAAAATGGAGATGAAAATATGTCAAAGACCGGTTTAGTCTTAGAGGGCGGCGGGCTTCGCGGCGTATTCACCGGCGGAGTCATCGACTGTTTTCTGGATAAAAATATAAAATTCGATTATGTGGTCGGTGTTTCGGCAGGTTCCTGCAACCTGTTTGCGTATGTGGGAAAACGCAGAGGCTATGCCCGTGCCTGCATGATACAGAAAGACCGTTCCAATTCGTTCTGGGGCGTTCCGCAGATGATCGAGTCCCACAAGTTCGTCGATCTCGATAAGATCTTTTATGAGTACACGGAACAGTATGGTTTCGATTTCGATACCTTTATCAATAACCCGCAGGATTGGGAGATGGTAGTCTCCAATATCCTGACCGGTCAGGCGGAGTACATGCATACCGATGACATCGAGACATCCAGGCTCATCGGCAAGGCATCCTGCTCGATGCCGGGTCTTACCGAACCGGTAGCGATCGGTGACCAGTTATATATGGATGGCGGGATCTGTGATTCGATCCCGGTACAGAGAGCTTTGGATCAGGGCTGCGACAAGCTGGTCGTGATCCTGACCCGCAAGAAGGGCAACTATTCCCACATCAATGAGGCCACTCTGGCGCTGTTCCGAAGGATCTATGGAAAGTATCCGAACTTCCTGAAGGCTTTGGAGAACCGTACAAAACTCTATCGCGATCAGGTCGGACTTGCCGAGGAACTCGAACGGCAGGGCAAAGCTATCATCATCCGTCCTTCCATGAAGGAAGTCAGCAGACTCGAGTCCAATGAAGACGAACTGCTGATGTCCTATTACCACGGCTATACCAAGGCCAAAGAATACATCGATCGTATCTCTCAGCTGAAAGAATGAAAAAAGAAAGAAGCACATTTCCGATATTCCTGTATGCCGCAGCTTTCATGCTGACACTTTTGCTGGTGCTGGGGATCCTGACTTCTTTCAAGACCGGAATATCGCTTTTTAATAAGGAGGTAATGGCTGTTTTGTCTTCGATCTTCATGATTTCCTTATTCATCCTGGGCATCCTTGCTCTGTCAGTTTTTCTTGCGGCCATCTTCATGGGCAAAAAGACGCCTTCTTCAGGCGGCAGTACCCTGATCAAAGACGGCACGCTTCGTTATGACGGCAAAGACGAAAAAGGCAGAAAGAAAAAAGTCACGATCGATATCTCAAAGATCGATAAGTTCCTTACGGAGTATTCCGAATTGTATATGATCAAAGACACCAGGCTCTTCAAGGAAGACAAGAAGGCCAGGGCAAATGCCAATACGCTGATGGTCATGCTGCCGGACGAGAAAAAGATGTCTTTGTATGAACTGTCAAAATCAGACAAGGAACTCTATGATCAGATCTGCCGCTTCTTAGACCGCATCAAAAACAAGGACAGCATCGATCTCTCTTTCCGCATGCGCAAGTATGCGGCGGAAGAAGACCTCGTCTTATCCGGCCAGCAGACGGCAGAAAAGCTGAAGCTCCTTGCCAGAAAAGTCAAAGCCCGCGAAGTCAAGGAAAAGGTCAATGATACGGCCGATCGCATCATCAGAAATCAGGAATACATCTACGACAATTCCGATAAGCTGAGAAAGCTCTATGACCACTATCTGCCGATGCTCATACAGATCGTGTCGGATTACATCACGATGGAGGGGCACGATAAAAAACTGGTGGATCTTTCTTCTTCCAAGGGGCGTCTGATGGATACACTCAAGCTGATCGATTCGGTCTTTGTCTCCTTTGAAAAAGATGAGGATCCCGAGGGTCTTGACCTTCTGGATGCCGATGTCGTAAAAGTAAACGCTTTACTTGAGAAAAACGGAAAATAAAGTGATGAAAAAGTGACGATTTATGTCGCTTTTTTATTTAAGAAATATATAATGGATTTTAGTTTCGAAAAAAGGAGATTTAACTATGATCGGAAAACAGACCAAGATCATCTGTACCCTCGGACCTGCTTCGGACAGTTATGAGACGATCCTGAAGATGGCCCAGGAGGGAATGAATATCGTCCGACTGAACTTTTCCCATGGCACGCATGACGAACATCTTGCCAGGATCAATACAGTCAGAAAAGTAGAGAAAGAAAACGGGATCAACCTGGGTATCATGCTGGATACCAAGGGACCGGAGATCCGTTTAGGTACATTCAAGAATGATGTCGAGACTTACCAGAAGGGTGAGATCGTTACGATACAAAGAGAAGACATCGAAGGAACTCACGATCGTTTCACGATCCAGTGCAAGGAGATCTTCGACGATGTCGTCCCGGGCAACTACATCTTAGTCAATGACGGCAAACAGAAACTGACCGTCTTGGAGAATGATGGCAAAGAGATCAAGGCGAGAGTCGAGGTCAACGGCCAGCTGGCTTCCAAGAAGGGCTGCAATGTGCCGGGCGTCAAACTGTCGATGCCATTCGTTTCTTTGAAGGATGACGAAGATATCCGTTTCGGATGCAACAATGATGTCGATTTCATCGCCGCTTCCTTCGTCAGAAGAGCGGAAGATGTCATGAAGATCCGTAAGATCATCACCGAGATGGGTAAGCCGAAGATCCAGATCATCGCCAAGATCGAAAACCAGGAAGGTTTCGATAACCTCGATGAGATCTTAGAGGCGGCAGATGGCGTCATGGTCGCCAGAGGTGACTTGGGCGTCGAAGTCGAAACGGCTTTCGTTCCGATCTACCAGAAGAAGATCATCGAACTGGCCAACAAGAAAGGCAAGGCCGTCATCACGGCGACCCACATGCTGGACTCCATGACTTCCAATCCGCGCTGTACCAGAGCGGAAGCGTCCGATGTTTCCAATGCGGTGCTCGACGGAAGCGATGCGGTCATGTTATCGGCAGAAACGGCAGCGGGAGAATATCCGGTGGAAGCTGTCTCGACGATGGCCAAGATCGCTGCGGCGACCGAACAGATCATCCCTTACAGAGAGAACCTCGAACATGCCAAGGTTTCCAACAACAAGACCATTCAGGATGCCATCGGTATCGCGATCTCCGATGCGACTCTGACTCTGGATATCGCGGCGATCGTCGTCTTCACACAGGGAGGCACCACCGCCAGACGTATCTCGAAGTATCGTCCGCCGGTACCAATCTTCGCAGTCACGTTCACCAAGTCCACCCAGGGCAAGCTGGAAGTTTACTGGGGCGTCAAGCCGATCTTCTCTTACGTTCAGAACAACATGACCAACGACGACGAACTAGCTTCTTCCGTCGTGAAATCCTATGGCATCAAGCCGGGTTCCCAGATCATCCTTTCCGCCGGTTATCCGACAGGCGAGGGTTCTGCCAACTTCATGAAGATCATCACCGTCAAATAGTTTCAAAAGCCATATTGAAGTATGGCTTTTTTCATGCGGGTGATAGAATAAAGGTAAGGAGAGTTTTAGATAATATATGAAAATTGGTGTTTATTATGCCGTTCCAGCTACGGCAGCTGCCGAGATCGCCAATGGCGGTAATTTCCCTTGGCTGAAGAAGCTGAGCGAGGAAACGGGTTTTGAATTTGAAGTGACCGATGTCGATCACATCAATGACTATGATATGGTCGTCGATTTCATCGGCGGCGGCGGTACGGAAGGCATCTTCAAGAGAGATATGGACAAGCTTCCGCAGCCTTACTTCCTTTTAACGACCGGAGCCAACAACTCCCTGGCAGCTTCCATGGAGATCCTTTCCTACCTGCGTCAGAACGACCTTCCGGGTGAGATCATCCACGGCAGCGATGACTTCGTCGTATCCAGGATCAAAGAACTCGCGCAGGTCTTCAAGGCTAAGAAGAGACTTGACGGTTTCAAGGTCGCCAGAGTCGGCGAACCTTCCGACTGGCTGATCTCCTCCAGTGTCGATGCGAAGGAGTCCAAAGAATACAACAACATCGAGATCATCGATGTCACGATGGAAGAGTTCTTTGAAGAGATCGCAAAGAAAGAATATGTTGAAAACGAATATACGAAGCTCATCAAGTCCAAGGGCTATGACGAACATGAGATCGAAGAAGCTTTATACATCTACGGTGCTTTAAGAAGGATCGTCGATAAGTATGAACTCAACGGCATCACTGTCAGATGTTTCGATCTTCTTGATACCGTTCATTCCACAGGCTGTGCCGCTCTGGCCATCCTGAATGCGGCGGGTATCTACGCATCCTGCGAAGGCGATGTCCCGGCGCTGTTATCGATGGCTGTCATCGGTGAACTTTCCGAAAAGCCGGTCTTCATGGCCAATCCTTCCAGGATCGATACCGACAACAACGAGATCATCTTTGCCCATTGCACACTTCCGATCAACATGCCTTCCAGCTTCGAGATCATGACCCACTTTGAGTCACAGATCGGTGTCGCGTTCCGCGGCAAGCTGAAAGAAGGTCCGGTCACGGTCTTCAAGTGTGACGGTCTGCTGAATGAATTCTTCGTATCCAAGGCAGAACTTCTGGAGAACTTGAGCTTATTCAACCTCTGCCGTACGCAGATCCGTCTCAAGATGGATCATCCGGTCTCTTACTTCCTGACCGAATCGATCGGCAACCACCATCTGATCGTGGAAGGCGATTACGCCAAACTGGTCGAAGAATTTTTCAAGTGGTTATAAAGCTGCTTAGGGAGAAAGAAAATGTCGAATGAAGAACTGATCGCACTGGCCTTCGAAGCCAGAGAGAAAGCATACGCCCCGTATTCCAACTGGAAAGTCGGAGCAGCCCTGCTGTGCAAAGACGGTACGGTCTACAAAGGATGCAATATCGAAAACAGCGGTTTCACTTCGACCATCTGCGCCGAACGGACAGCCTTTTTCAAGGCGATCTCCGAGGGCGTATATGACTTTGAAAAGATCGCGATCGTCGGCGGCGATGCCGACAGGGGCTCAGAGGGTTACTGCACGCCTTGCGGTGTCTGCCGGCAGGTGATGTCCGAGTTCTGCAAGCCGGATGAGTTCAGGATCATCTGTGCCAAGTCGGAAAACGAATACCACGAATTCACGCTCAGACAGATGCTACCGGAATGTAACTTCATCGCGGAAGCGGATGACGGTTACGGATTCAAAGCCAACTGAACATGAAAAAAGATCATGCGCTCCAAATGGGACACATGATCTTTTCTTTTACGCTTCTTTTAACTGTTCCAGAAGGATCTGATGGACTTTGGCAGAGTCCATATGGTAGATGACTTCGACTTTGGAATCGTTATTGAACATCCCCCTGCGGTCTATTACCATCTGGCCGTCCGCCATACCGCCTGAGATATCGATATTGACGATGTCTCTTCTTTTTTCCGTGATGACCGAAGGGTCGATCAAAGGAGCGACCGCCGCATAGTCGTAGATGCAGCAGTCCTCAAGTCCGCCATGGAATAACAGGTCGCATCTTCGTATATAGCCGTCGAGCTCTTCGGCGATAAAGCTTGCCGCCGGTGTATTGAGGTCAGCGATATCCTGAATGTCCTTTCGGGTATAGGTGGCACCTTCCTCGCAGGCTTCGATCGGACAGACGATGCAATGTGCACCGCTGGATAAGACGATCTGGGCAGCTTCCGGATCATCGTAGAAGTTGGCTTCGGCAAGCGGTGTGCGGTTTCCGATATACAAGCCGCCGCCCATGATGTAGATGGTACCGATGTTTTCGACGATCTTCGGCTCAAGACGCAAGGCCATGCCAAGATTTGTCAATGGACCGACAGCACAGATGTCGATCTTTTCTTCACTGTTTTTCAGTGTTTCGATCAGATAGGAACAGGCGTGTTTTTCTTCAACTTTGCGCTCAGGAAGCGGCAGTGGGAATTCCTTCTCGTGGATCAGCACTTCCTTGCCGTCGACTTCCATGCGGATGCGTTCCATCAGCGTGTTGTAGTCTCTTCCTTTGATGAGATCTCTGACCATCGGACTTTCACACCCCTTATAGACCGGGATGTCCTTGCCACAAAGGTGGGAAACTTTCAGGGCATTATTGACGACGTCATCCGCCGGGATATTTCCTTTGACACAGGTGATGGCGATCACTTCCAGGTCTTTTTCTTTCAATAAGGCGATCAGCGCCACCGCGTCATCGCAGCCGATATCACAGTCAAATATGATCTTATTATGTTTCATCGTATTTACCTCGCTTTCAGTATAGCAGATTATTGACTATGGCAATTTGAGCGTGATAAATTGAAATTGTAAAGTTGCTTCTGTAGAAGTATAAGAGTGAATGCAAATTCATATCAACGAAGTTAGTTGGCCGGCTTTCAAAGCTGGCTTATTTTGTCTATAGGGTGCATAAGGAGCTTATATGAAAGACAATTTCAAAGTGAGCCTTTGCTGCCCGATCCCGAGGGTCGGTTTCGGGATAGGAGAAAGGCATTGCGAAGATGCGATCTTCCAGATGGAAGGCTATCTTTCTTCATGCAAAGGAGACATCATCGTCTTCCCCGAAGGCTATATCCCTTCCGATAAGACAGAAGAAGTGGTGCGGCTGGCTCATAAATACGATAAGTGGATCATCACGGGCTGCGAGGATGATCCTCCCCGCAAAAACTTATATACGCTTCTCATTTCGCCGGAGAACGGCTTGCTTTATTGCCATCAGAAGACAGCACTGACCGATGGTGACCGTAAAAACGGAGCGATCGCCGGAGACAAGATCCATGCGATCGATTCGCCATTCGGAAAGATCGGCATCGTCTTGTGTTATGAGATCCATTTTCCGGAAGTGGCCAGGATCGAATGCATCGAAGGTGCCCGCATCCTGTTCAATACGATCGGTACCGGCATGTGGCATGAGCAGCAGTTTTCTGAATGGACTGCGATCGCCAGGGCCAGAGCGATCGAAAACCGCTGCTTCGTCGTGGGATGTACCCATTTCTGTGATCCGATCCCGCTGGTCTTTGCCTATGATCCGCATGGCCGGACATTATTGTTGAAAAGAAATGAAGAAGGCCTGTTCGATGTGGATATCGATATGGCTCTGATCGATGAGAGAGATTATTTCAAGGACAGAAATCCGAAAGCATACACCAAGATCTGTGAGGAGGAGATATTATGAGCGATTTTCTGATCAGAAATGCCGATGTGGCGAATTTTGACGATCTGACGACGTCACGAAAGGGCATCCTTATCAAAGATGGAAGGTTTGAAAAGATCGCCGATGCCATCGATCCGGCTTTATACCCGGATGCGCAAGTCATCGATGCGAAGGGGATGCTGGCGATGCCGGGCTTTACCGATTGCCATTCCCATGTCTATCAGACTTTCATCAAGGGACCGCTGGATGACCTGGTGATCACCGAATGGCTGGTAAGACTCTTCACATTCGAAGAGTATATGACCGATGAAGATTACTATTATGCGACACTTCTCTCCTGTCTCTCGGCGATGCGTTTTGGTACGACGACGATCAACGAGATGGGCGGCTATGAACATATGGATGCGACGCTTCAGGCTTTTGAAGATGCCGGCATCCGGGTGACGTTTGGCATCTCGACGACCGACATCCCGGAAAACGAAGTGACACCGATCATTTCCGTCGAAGAAGCGATCGCCAGAAGTGAGGAAGTCTATCGTAAGTGCCATGGCCGCAATCACGGCCTGATGAAAGCTTCGGTCGCCCCGGCAGGCCTGCCGGCAGTGTCAGGTGAGATGGCTAAGGCTTTGAAGGCCTGGGCAAATGAAAGAGGACTCATCTATCACACCCACCTTGGTGAAGGAAAGATGGAGACCGAAAGAGTCGCGAAGGAATACGGGCTTGGCGGCGAGGCGGAAGCCTTGGAATCGCTGGGCATATTGGATGAGAAGACCCTGCTGGCGCATTCGATCTGGCTCTCCGACCACGAGATCGACATCATCGCCAAAAGCGGTGCCATTCCGGTCCATTGTCCGAATACCAACATGAAGATCTCTGACGGCATCCCGAAGATCGCGCAGATGCTTGAAAAGGGCATCCCGGTCGCGATGGGCTGTGATGGCGAAGCTTCAAGCGGTACCAAGGATATGGTCAGAGAAGGAAAGGCCGGTTCCTATCTGCAGAAGGCAGTGACTTTGGATCCGACCGTGATGGATGCCGGTACGACTTTCAAAATGATGACGGTCAATGGCGCAAAGGCTCTCGGTTATGATGACCTGGGTCTGATCAAAGAGGGTTATCAGGCAGACCTGATCTTAGTCAACATGGAAGATGATCTTTCTTTGACGGACCGCGACCACAGGATCGGCAATCTTCTCTATGCCGGTACCGGACACGCCGTCGATACGGTCTTTGTGGCCGGACAGCTCAAAGTGAGGAATAAAAAACTCGTCGATTTCGATGAAGAGTTCATATTGCGTAAATGCAACGACCTGATCCATGACCTCAATGTCAGGACAGGCTATGTAAAGGAGTAAGGATGAAAGTACGGGAAAAGAAATATCTGGATTCCAAGGGAAGATTGTATTTCACCGGATTAAAGGAAGGTGATATCGCAAAGACTGTCCTGATGCCCGGTGATCTGGCAAGATCGAAGGTCATTGCCGACTGTTTCAAAGAAGCCCATTTCGTCAACGGACAAAGGACCTATTACACCTATAGCGGCGTGACTGAGAAGGATGTGCCGATCTCGGTCATCTCTTCCGGCATGGGACCTCTGGCGGTCTCGACGGTCGCCGAGGAGTGTTCACAGATCGGCATGAAGTATCTGATCCGTGTGGGTACCGGTGCTGCCTTATTGACGGATTATCGGCCGGGACGCATCATCATTGCGACAGGCTGCGTCAGAGGGGACGGAAACTCCTACGAGTATGTACCTGCCGAGTATCCGGCGATCGCCGATCCGTATGTGACGATGGCCCTCATCAAGGCGTGCAAGGAATTCGGCGAAGATCCGATCATCGGCCTATACCGGGCTCATGATTCCTATTACCGCGAGACTTCTACGGCAATGATCGATACCTATGAAAGGATGAAACCGTGGGTCGATGCCGGCGTAAAGATGGTGGAGAATGAATCGGCGACTCTGTTCACTGTCGGTCCGCAGCTGGGACTTCGCTGCGGTTCGATCTGCGTATCGCACACTTCGATGGTCGAAGATACCATCTACTATACCGGTCCGAAGTCGGAAGAAGCTTATCCGGAAGCGTTCGAGGATGATTTCATGGACAAGCGGATCAAGGTCTGCTCAAAGATCGCCGTACGGGCAGCCGAGATCATCGATGAGATGGAAAAGAAAGGAGTCATACGCTGATGACAGAAAAGATCAAAAACGGTTTTGACTCGATCCCCCAGCTGGAAAAAGACGGGACCGTCCATCATTTAGGCATTGACCATTCGCAGATCGGGGAAGGGGTCATCCTGACTTCCAATCTGGAGCGTGTGGAGCTCATCAAAAATCGTTTCGATGAGGCGAAACGGGAAGCGTTCCACAGAGAATACATCACCTATACCGGGACTTTTGATGGCGTAAGGATGTCGGCCATGTCGATCGGCAACGGCTGCATGCCGACCGAGATCGCTGTGGAAGAACTGCGTCATGTCGGATGCAAGCGCATGATCAAAGTTGGCTCCTGCTACGCCATCGATCCGGATATCAAACCGGGCACGATCTTCGTCCCGACCGGGGCTTGCCGCTGTGAGGGGGCGACACTCGAATATGTCAATATCCAATACCCGGCAGTCAGTGACCTGCAGACTTTCTTTGCCTTGTTACAAAGTGCGAAAGAAAAAGGTGCCGAGGTAAAGACCGGCATCATCCGTACCCATGACGGATTGTTTCTGGAATCACCGTTTGCCCATGAGGGAGTCAGGGAAAGGATCGTCCCGTGGCAGAAAGTCGGTGTTTCTTGCGTGGACAACGAGTGTGCGACGATGTTTACGGTCGCCTCGATCTTGCAGATGCAGGCCGGCTGCATCTATGTGGTGACCGACAACCTTGAAACAGGCGAAGCGATGGATTATGAAAAGGATTATGAAAACAAGATCATCGAGATCATCGATATCGCTATTTCTGCCATGGCGAAGCTGATCAGGGGAGAGGAATATGAAATATAAGTCGGCAAAGCTCGTCAATGAGAAAGGAAAGATGTGGCACATCGGCTTAGATGAGAATGATTGCGGAAAGCATTTCATTTTACCTGCCGATCCGGCAAGATGCGAGATGGTGGCAAAGCATTTCGATACTGCCGAACTCAAAGCCATAGCCAGAGGAAATCCCACCTATACCGGGACCTATCACGATGTTCCGGTCTCGGTCATGTGTACCGGCATGGGTTCCATGGCGGTCTCGGTCGCCGTGGAGGAACTCAAACACTTAGGCGTGAAGACGATGATCCGCATGGGGACCTGCGGTTCTTTGCAGGCAAATCTGCCGGAGAACTGTTTCGTGATCGCGACCGGAGCGATACGCGGGGAAGGAGCTTCGAAAGAATACATCCCTTTGGAATATCCGGCAGTTGCCGATGTCGATGTAGTCTGCGCCTTGCGCAAGGCTTGCGAAGAATATGGCGTGAAGCCATATCTTGGCATCGTGCGGAGTCATGACTCTTTCTATATCGAATCGCCAGGCGCTCATGAAGGATATCTAGAAAGGATACAGCCGTGGACCGATGCGGGTGCTCTGGCGGTAGAAAACGAGTCTTCGGCCTTATTTACGGTCGCTTCTTTGCTGGGCGGCATCCGGGCAGGAACGATCCTTCTTTGCGGAGGTTACCTCGGAAGCAGCTATGGAAGCATGTCGACTTCCAATAAGGACGGCTATGCGCAGAAAGTGGACTTGATGTCAAAGATCACCTTACGGGCGATCGAGATCATTGATGGATTGGATGATCTTAAAGACATACGGGAAGTTTAGATGAAACATATCGATCTGAAAGCTTTCCTTGTACGTTTTGCGATCAGCTTCTTTGCCTCGGCGATCTCCAGTTTCGGTATCGGCTGCTACTATAACTGCGGTTTCGGGACCGATCCGATCTCGATCTTCGTCGACGGACTGCATGGTCATTTTGGTCTGTCCTATGGAACGATCTCGACCATCTGCAACGTCATACAGACGATCTTCATCTTCATTTTCATAAGGAAGTATCTGGGTCCCGGTACGCTTCTGGGCGTATTGACCGGCGGTCCTTTGATCGATCTCTCGGAGATCATGATGCGAAACCTTTTCCAGGCAGATCAGACGGCATTGACTGTCAGGATACTCATCCTGATCGTCGCTCTGATCACGACAGGGATCGGTTATGGCATGGGCATCGGGGCAGAAATGGGTGTCGGCTGTTTTCAGTTTTTGCCTTTGTTTCTGAGCGAGAAGACACCGCTTGAGCTCAAGTATACGCAAGTCATCACGGACGCTTTATTTTTCTTCACCGGTCTTCTTTTGGGCGGGGTGGTCGGCATCGGATCGATCGTTTCGGTCCTTGCGACAGGTTATTTTCTCGACATCGGTCTGAAGCTGACGGAGCATCTGAACAAGGATGTCGGACCGTGGTATTTATGAACATTTTGTGCATAATTTCGGATACCCGTCTCTGAATTGTGTTATACTGAATCTGAACTTGAAAACACAGTAAGAACTCCCCATGATCTGACTGCTTTATTTTGGTATAAGCCGACTGCGCATATCTGGTCGGATTATATAGAAGGAGCAGGTGCGAGCTTATGGGGAGTTTGTCTTGTATCTGCTTCTTTGTATGAGACATATTTCACAGGTACTGCTGAAGGTACCTGTTTTTATATTTCAGAGGCTTATTTGAAAACGTCTAAGACAAAAAGCTACTTGTAACCGTCAAATAAGAGATGTTAAAATTTATTTAGATATGTGTATATGGAAGACAGAATATATCCGATAAGATAGAAGGCGTTTTTTATGTATGCAGATCTGTTTTTTCAAGAAAGAAGGAGAAAAAAATGAAGAAATTTCTTACGTTAGCTCTCGCTTTGCTTCTTACGATGTGCTTATTCGGCTGCGCTAAGAAGGAAGGCGGCAATGAAGGCGAAGCAACTCCTGCAGCAAGCGATGAACATTACGATGTCGTATTCCTTGCTGACCTGGGTTCCATCTATGATGGCGGCTTCAACGAGCACTCATTCTATGGTATCAAGGACTATTGTGAAGAGAACGGCCTGAAGTACACGTACTTACAGCCTGCAGGTTCCGATGATGCTTCCAGAACGACGATCTTCGAACAGGCAGTCAACCAGATGTCTGCAGATGTCTTAGTCGCTGTCGGCTTCTTATGGGATGCTGCACTCTGCCAGGAGATCCCGAATTATCCGGATGTCAAAGTCATCTTCGTCGATGCCGATGACCTCTACAACATCGACTACAACTATGACGGTGTCGATGATTCCCTGCCTCATCAGGACAACCTGGCGATGATCACATTCGCTGAGCAGGACTGCGGTTACATGGCCGGTTACGCTGTCGTCAAAGACGGTTACAGAAACCTGGCATTCATGGGTGGTATGGCTGTTCCGGCTGTCGTCAGATTCGGTTACGGCTTCATCGAAGGTGCGGAAGATGCTGCTGAAGAACTCGGTTTGGCTGAAGGCTCCATCGATATGAAATACTTCTATACCGGTACATTCGATGCTTCTCCGGATATCGTTACCAGAGCTTCCGAATGGTACACCAACGGTACAGAGATCATCTTCTCCTGCGGCGGTACGATCGTCAACTCCGTTATCCAGGCTGCTAAGGATGGCGAAAACAGAAAGATCGTCGGTGTCGATACCGATGAATACTTCACAAGAGCTGCTGACGGTGCTGAAAACGAACCATTATTCGTCACTTCCGCTATGAAGGATCTGGAAGTCACGATCTACAGAGCTGTCAAGGCTGCTTACGCCGGCGGTTCCGAATGGTCCAACTACACGAGCCAGGGCCTGATCCGTTTAGGTGCTAAGGAAGACGGTGCTATCCTTGCTCCGTACAGAGCTGAAAACTGGAACACATTCACAGAAGAAGATTACAATGCTGTCAAGCAGCAGGTCATCGCTGTTCATGATACATTACCGACCGAAGTCGATGGTGTCAACGGTGCTCCTGTCGACGGCTACAAGTACGTCAACGTTACTTACTTCGAACAGTAATATCATTTATCACTGAATTGTCTAGGGAGGTGCGTTATACACCTCCCTTACGTTTATTTGACGAAAGGATAAGTATTATGGAAACTGCGGAAAACATTATTGAATTCCGTCACATAACCAAAAGGTTCCCGGGCATCATCGCCTGCAACGATATCAGCCTGGACATCCGCAAAGGAGAGATCCATGCCCTGCTTGGTGAAAACGGCGCGGGTAAATCCACTTTGATGAGTGTTCTTTTTGGTATGTATACGCCTGAAGAAGGCAGTATCGCGATCAGGGGGAAAGAAGTCAAGATCACCAATCCGCGTGTCGCAACTGAGCTGGGTATCGGTATGGTGCACCAGCACTTCAAACTCGTGCAGAACTATTCCGTTCTTCAGAATATCGTATTAGGTTCTGAAACTTTAAAGGGACCGTTCCTCGATATGGACAGCTGCCGTAAGAAAGTCGTCGAACTTTCACAGAAATACGGTCTGGCAGTCGATCCGGATGCCCTTATCGAAAACATTACAGTCGGTCAGCAGCAGCGCTGTGAGATCCTGAAGATGCTTTACAGAGATGCCGAGATCCTGATCTTCGATGAACCGACTGCCGTATTAACTCCGCAAGAGATCGATGAACTCATGGAGATCATGAAAGGCCTGGCAAAAGAAGGCCACACGATCCTGTTCATCTCACATAAACTCGAAGAGATCAAACGGGTCTCCGACAGAGTCACCGTCTTAAGAAGAGGCAAGCTGATCGAAACGCTCAACGCCGCCGATACGACGACGACACAGATGGGCGAACTGATGGTCGGCAGGGAAGTTTCCTTCCATGTCGATAAGAAGCCGGCTGAACCGAAAGAAGAAGTATTGAAAGTCGAACATCTCACGATGATCAACGACGAGACCAAGAAAAAGGTCGTCAATGATGTCTCCTTCTCTGTCAGGAAGGGCGAGATCCTGGCGATCGCCGGAATCGACGGAAACGGGCAGAGCGAACTGATCTACGGACTCACCGGCATCATGCCGATCGAGGAAGGAAAGATCACGATCAACAAAGAAGACTACACCAAGAAGTCGATCCGCGAGAGGAATCTCGTGATGTCACATGTTCCGGAAGACCGTCATAAATACGGTCTGATCCTGGATTATCCGCTGTCCTACAACCTGGCTTTGAAGAACTACTTCAAACCGGAATTCGTTTCCAAGACAGGTTTCCTGAATTTCCACAAATTCGATACCTATGCCGATGAACTGATCGACCGCTTCGATATCCGTTCCGGACAGGGTAAGATCACGATGGCCAGATCGATGTCCGGCGGCAACCAGCAGAAAGCGATCGTTGCCAGAGAGATCGACCAGAATGCTGATGTCTTAGTGGCGGTCCAGCCGACCAGAGGTCTTGATGTCGGCGCCATCGAATTCATTCACAAACAGCTGGTCGAACAAAGAGACAAAGGCAAGGCCGTCTTACTGATGTCGTTTGAACTTGATGAGGTCATGGATGTTGCAGACCGTGTGATCGTCATGTTCGAAGGCGAGATCATGGGTGATCTCGATCCGAAGAAAGTATCGGTCGAGGAGATGGGCTTATACATGGCCGGTGTCAAGAGAGAGGAGAAAAGCGCATGACAGTGAAAGCTAAAAGGAAATTCGATATCACGCGTTATACATCTCTTCTGTCATCCCTGGTCGCCGTTGTCGGCGGTCTGATCATCGCATTCGTCGTTCTGATGCTGACAAATCCTTCCAAGGGTCTTTCGGCGTTCACGACACTGATCACCGGCGGTTTCCAGCTGGGCGGTCTGAAAAACTTAGGAACTTTATTCTACTTTGCGACACCGATCCTTTGTACCGGTGTTGCGATGTGTGTCGCTTTCCAGGCCGGTATCTTCAATATCGGCGGACCTGGCCAGTATTCGGTCGGTGCTCTGGCAGCGATCTTAACATCCTTGTATTTCTCAAAGGATCTTCCGGCACCTCTGACCTGGATCGTTCCTTTGATCGTCGCAACCATTGCCGGTGCTTTATGGGCTCTCATCCCGGGCATCTTAAAGGCATACTTCAACGTCAACGTCGTCATCGGTACCATCATGTTCAACTACATCGAGATGTACTACATGATGCACTGGATCAATGACTACTGCTATGATGCGATGAAAGGTCAGACAAAGGCCATCCCGGCACAATGCAAACTGCCGCAGGCCTTCATGCCTGCGATCACCGCAAACAAGACGGCCGATATCGGCATCATCATCGCAATATTGGTCGCGGTCTGTGCCTGGGTCCTGCTGGAAAAAACGAAACTGGGTTATGAACTGAAAGCCTGCGGTAAGAATGCCGAAGCTTCCAGATATGCGGGTATCAAGTCCAAGAGGAACATCATGATCTCGATCTTACTGTCCGGTGCGCTTTGCGGACTGGGCGGCGGTCTGACGCACTTATCGGCTTCCGGTACGTATATCACGATGAAGGAACAGCTGGCTGCCGAAGGCTTCAACGGTATCGCGGTCTGCTGTCTTGCGAATAACTCACCGTTAGGTGCCATTTTAGGTGCCTTGTTCCTGGCGTTCTTAACAGTCGGCGGCAACTATATGCAGATCTTCGGTTTCCAGAGAGAGATCGTTTCCGTCATCACGTCCGTCATCATCTATTTCGCGGCATTCTCTTTGTTCTTGAAGCAGATGCTGGAAAAGATGCTGATCCGCCAGACCAAGGAAATAAACAAAGTCACAGGAGAGGAGCTCAAATAGTATGGAAATGTTGTATTTTATCGCACGCTATTTCATGTATTTCTTCATTCCGCTCCTGGTCGTTTCCATCAGCGGCATGTTCTCTGAACGAAGCGGTGTCATCCATATGGGTCTGGATTCCGTCATGGTATGGTCCTGTATGTGGGGCGTGCTTTGTCTGCAATGGCTCGATGGGGTCGTAGCCGGCCAGCTGCGTCTGATCATCGCTCTGTTATTTGCCGGGGTCATGGGCGTCTTGCTGACACTGCTATTGGCAGTGGCGGCAGTCAACTTAAATGCCGATCAGACGATCGTCGGTATGGCCATGAATACCTTTGCGCCGGCCTTCTGTATCTTCTTTGCCAGAGTCTTACAGAACGGTTCGGAGCACCTGTCCATCCGCAATGACTTCCTGATCGAACGTATCCCGGTACTTGCCGATATCCCGATCATCGGTCCGATGTTCTTCACGAGAACGTATATCACCAACTTTATCGGAATCGTGATCTTCATTATTTCGGCGATCATCCTCAACAAGACGAGATTCGGTCTTCGTATGTGTGCATGCGGTGAGAATCCGCAGGCTGCCGAATCTTTGGGTGTCAACGTACAGAAGTACAGATATGCCGCTTTGATCATTGCCGGTTTCATCGGCGGTATGGGCGGTCTGATGTACATCATTCCGGTCGCGACTCACTATTCGCAGACTGTCGGCGGTTACGGTTATCTGGCGATGTCCGTTCTGATCTTTGGTCAGTGGCGTTCCATTCCGCTTCTGGGAGCGGCAGCGTTCTTCGCTTTCTGCAAGACGATCGCCAATGCCTATTCCGGTATCCCGCTTCTTGCCAATCTGGGACTTCCGGCTGCCTTCTATAAGAGCCTTCCGTTCATCGTCACACTGATCGCTTTGGCCATCACGTCGAAACACGACCATGCGCCGAAAGCTTCCGGTCAGCCGTACGATAAATCGATGCGCTGATCCATACGGATATCTCCGCAGTCTCATCGGCGATGATGGGACTGCGGTTTTTTAACGCAAGCCTGAATTCATCTCCGCCTTTACACTTTGAAAGAGGACGGGGACTTCTTCGGGCTTGCGTTAAAAACATTCAGATAAGCCGGAGCGATCCGGCTTTTCTCTGTTTTGTGTTATCATCGATTTAGAACGAAGAGAAATCTTGTGCTGCCGGCTTTGATGTTGTTTTGAGCGGCTGTGTTTTAAAGCAGGCGTATGATCATGGCCGGGGCATCTTTTCCTGACATAATGATCGATAAAAAAGAGGTGTTTTATGACGAAAAAGAAGAAAAGATCCGGCATTTGGAAGATCGTACTTGCCATACTGGCACTTTTTCTCGTGCTATGCGCAGGCAGCGTCTTTTATCTTTACAACAAGATCAATGATGTCGGCAAATACCAGGATAAGTTTTCTTATGACTATAAGACACTGATCGCTGAGAATGAAGGCCATGAGTTCAAAGACTGCATCTTCTATGACAGGGACGCGATGGTCTTTGAGTATACGGTACCGATGTATTACCTCTATGAGATCATCAACGAAGACTCGATGGCAAAGAAACTCGGTCTGCCGGAAGAACTCGAGATCGCCAAGGTGGGCATCGAGCCTCGTTTTGAAGATAAGCAGATCGATATCTATCTTTCTGTCAAATATCGCAATCTTATCAATACCTGTCTGCTGATAAAGACGGATCTCTCCGTTTCGGATGACAGAAGGCAGGCACAGCTTTCTTTCAATGACTTCTTCGTCATCGATGAAAATGTGACGGAACACCTGCGGGAAAGCGTACAGCTGGAAAAAGGAACGGTTTTATTCACACACCGTTTCCCGGTCTTCGTGCCGTATTACCGGATGCCGGATTATCGGCCGGAACATATCCACGATCTGACTTATGATGGGGAAAATATCTGTGCAAAATATGACATTGCCGGGGCAATGAAGGACTATCTTGCGGAAACCGAATACAACGAAGATCCTTTCGATGTCTGCATGGAAAAGATCGATCTGGAAGTGCGCATGAACTCAATAGCTCACAGCAACTAATGTATAATAGGGATTGTAAATGAGGAGTATTATCGCATGAAAACACTGGTCGCTTATTTTTCGCATATCGGAGAAAATCTTCAGGACAACGAGATCGTTGAACTGAAAAAGGGAAATACGGAAGTCGTCGCGGAAAAGATCGCCGCTCTGACCGGCGCAGATCTTTACAAGATCGAAGAAGACGAACCGTATCCTTTCAAGTATGATGACTGTCTGAAAAGAGCGAGAAGAGAAGATGAAAACAACGAACATCCGGCCATGAAAGGCGGTGTCCGTCTCAACATGGATGAATATGATCAGATCTACATCGGTTTCCCGATCTGGTATCGCACGTATCCAAGAGTCGTCGCCACATTCCTGGAGTCCTATGATTTTTCCGGCAAGATCGTTTATCCGTTCTGCACCAACGATGAAGGTACCTTCGGTATCTCTTTGCTTGAGATGCAGGGCGTATTGAAGGGCGCCGAGATCACCGATGGTCTGGCCATACGCGGTGTCAATGTCAATGATTCCGACGGACGCATCCGTTCTTTCGTAGGTCTGTTATGAAAAGGAAAGACGCTGTTTTACTGAACGATCCCGATCCGTTTCATTCGATCGTTCCTTACGTCATGCCGAAGCGCACGGAGGCGGAAGTATCCACTGAAGTGACCTTCGACATCACGAAGCTTCTTGAATTCATCAAAAAGCACAACGAGGAATACGGGACCAACTACAAACTTTTCCATTGCATCTGCATGGCGGTCGCCAAGACGATCTATCACCGTCCGAAGATGAATATCTTCGTCGCCGGCCGCAAGTTCTGGCAAAGGAATGACATCACCCTGTCTTTCGTTGCCAAACAGAAATTCGCCGATGAAGCACAGGAAACTCTGATGACCTTGAAGGTCACACCGGACATGGACCTCGATCAGGTATCGAAGATCATCCTGGGTGACGTGAAAAAGGCAAGAAGTTCCGGCACCAATTCGCTGGATAAGACGATGGACCTGGTCGGAAAACTTCCGAGATTCGTTCTGGAGATCTTCTTCTGGATCCTTTCGAGGATGGAATACCATGGCATTTATCCGCAGGATCTGGCCAAAGGCGATCCCAATTATACGACCTGTCTTTTATCCAACCTGGGTTCGATCGGCGCCGATAACTGCTATCACCATCTGTCCAACTTCGGCACCAATTCGATGATGGGCACCATCGGTACGATGTACAAGGAAGATGGAAGAGACAAGGTGAATATGACCATCACCCTTGATGAAAGGATCGCGGATGGCTTCTATTTTGCCAAATCGCTGAAATTAATGAAATATATCCTGGAGGATCCGGAAATGCTGATGTCAAAGGTCGACGATCCGGTCCCGGAAGATATCGCAAAGTAGCCGCTGCAAGCGGCTTTTGTTTTGTTAGGGAGTTTTATTATTCAAGACGGACGATTTCCGCTATAATGAAAGAGGTTACATTTAAGGAGATTTTGTATCATATGACAAAGATCGAGAAAGAAAAGCGTGAGCTGGAACGTCTGGAGAAAGCGGAAGCTTTTCACAATCACAAACACTACTTTGCGATACTGATCGTCGTGTTGAGTATCGTCTACATCGTCGATGAGCTGGCTTCTTCCGTAAGAGGTGTCGTAGAAGTCCAGACCATCCGCGATCTGTTCAACGTCGTCTATCCGTCTTCGGATTATGACAAGGCAACGGCAACGCTGGGTTTCGTCACGATGGCCGGCTATCTGTCTTATCTGATCTCGCCGTTCTACAAGTCACTGGCTGACCGCTGGGGCAGAAAACCGTTTTTGATCATCAACACCTTGGGTATGGGTGTCGGCATGCTGCTGTGCATCATATCGAAGTCGGTCGCGATCTACATCATCGGTACGGTCGTACTGACATTCTTTACGCCGAACGATGTACAGGTCATCTATATCATGGAATGTGCTCCGACAGAGCACCGCGCAAAGCTGTGTTCGATCACCAAGGGTCTGGCACTGATCTCGGTATCTTCACTGGGACTTTTCGTCAAGCTCTTCGTCAACGATGCCGTACCTAGCACCTGGCGCAACGTCTTCATCATTCCGATCATCCTGGCTTTCCTGATCGGCTTTGCGGCGATCTACTTCGTATCCGAGACTCCTGTCTTTACGCAGAGAAGACTCAAATATTTGAGAAGCACGGAAGAAGAAAGGATGGAAGCCATCAAAGAAGAACGTGCCAATGAAGAAAAAGAGAAAGAAAAGGCCGTTTCCGTCTGGGATGCCTTCAAATATATCCTCGGTCACAAACAGACCAGAGCCGTCGCTTTGGTCGCACTGCTGATGATGTTCTCGACCGGTTATACCGGCAAGTACCAGCCGATGCTGGAAGCAGGAAGATACAACGGTGTCATGACGACCGATGCGATCAACATCATTTTGATGTTCTATCCTCTGATCAACGGTGTCTTCACGATCCTGGGCGGTTTCATCACCGATGCCTTAGGCCGTAAGAAGTCCGCTCTGATCCTCGGCTTATGGGCTGCGGTGGGCCTGGGCATCTTCGCGTATGGCTGCATCCGTCCTTTGAATCCGTGGATCATGGGTCTTGCCTATGGTATCTCGATCGCCGGCTTATGGTCGATCTCCGATATGATCTTCTTTGTCATCACGTCCGAGTCCACACCGACGCAGATGCGTGCTTCCGTTGTCGGATCCATGCAGCTGATCGGCATGTTCGGTGTCGGTTTCAATATGGTCTACAACAACGTCGTTACGATGCTGGCCGGTTCTACCAACCTGCCGGTGGTCTTAACGATCGCATATCTGCCTTTGATGGCCATCGCACTCATCATCATGATGCTGCGCGTCAAAGAGACCAAGGGCGTCGATCTGGAGAATGTCCAGGTAGATTAAGATGTTCTGGGTATTACTGGTACTTATCATCCTGCTGCTCATCGCTTTAGCAGCAGGATTTGTCATCTTCAATTCGGTCTTTCTTTACAACGACCAGAACAAAGGGGATACGACTTCGGCTTTAGATCCCGATTCCATCGATTCACCGACCGATCTGATGCGGCCGACGGCGGCGAGATATTATGCGTATCGGGCACCGATGATCGAGAAGTTCGACAAACTCGATTTCAAGGAACTTTCGATCACTTCTTTTGATGACCTCAAACTGTACGGCTATCTGATCGAAGGCGATCCGAAGGAAGTCGTCATCTGTGTCCATGGCTACAAATCTTCGATGCAGGAAGACTTTGCGGATCGTGTCAACATCTATCTCAAGAGAGGTTCGACCATCCTTCTTCTCAACGATCGGGCACATGGCAAGTCGGAAGGCAAGTATCTCGGCTTCTCTGAGCACGACAAGCGTGACGTGGCCAAGTGGGTCGATCTGATCAACGAGATGTATGATGAACCTAACATCTATTTACATGGCGTCTCCATGGGCGGAGCGACGGTCATCCATTGTGCAGATTCGGGCTTAAAGAACGTAAAAGGCATCATCGATGACTGCGGATTCGACTCTATCGTTGGCATCTCCAAATATCTGATCAAAGATGTCTATCATATGCCGTACTTCCCGTTCGGGTATCTGGCCTGGTTCTGGTCGATGATCATTACCGGTGTCAGCTTCAACACTTCGATGGGCGAAGAGTGCGTGGCACACACCGATATTCCGATCCTGTTCATCCATGGCAAGGAAGATCACTTCGTTCCTTGTTTCATGTCGGAAAAGATGTACGAAGCCTGTGTTTCGCCAAAGGAACTGCACCTGATCGAAGGGTGTGGTCATGCGGCAGCTTACATGATGGCGACGGAAGAATATGAACAGGCAGTCTATCGTCTGATGAACGGAGGTTTCAAATGAGATACCTGGGTGTCGATTACTATCCCGAACAGTGGGGAATGGAACATGTCGATGAAGATCTTAAGGACATAAAAGAGCTCGGTGCCAATCTGATCCGCATCGGCGATTTCTGCTGGGACCGCTTTGAACCGAAGGATGGGGAATATGATTTCTCTTTCTTCGATGAAGTCATCGATAAGGCAAAGGCACATGATCTCAAAGTCATGATGTGCGTGCCGACCGCTACGATGCCGGCCTGGCTCCATCAGGCACATCCCGAGGTCATGAATGTCGACGAAAAAGGATATGCCCAGCCATACGGCGCCAGAAGAGGCTATTGTTATGGCAACGAATATTACATTTCAAAGGCCGTCGCTCTGGCCGAAAAGCTGGCCGATCACTACAAGGATGAAGAAGCCATCGTCGCCTGGCAGGTCGACAACGAACTCGGGCACGAAGGTTCCGATGTCTGCTATTGCGACAGCTGTCAGAAAAGATTCACTTCTTATCTCGAAGAAAAATACAGAGATATCGATGAACTCAATGAGCGCTGGGGCACCTGTTTCTGGAGCCAGACCTATTCGGATTTCAAACAGATCCCGCTTCCAAGGCCTGCCTTCACTCCACACAATCCCTCACTGCGTCTGGAATACTATCGTTTCCGCAACAAGACGGCCGTCGATTATATCAAAGCGCTTCGCGATGCAGTAAAACGATTCGATAAGAATCATCCGGTCACCCATGACTTTGAAGGCGGCATCATCAACAAAGCCTTCTCGCCGTTCGAGGTGGCGAAGTGTCTGGATTTTGTCTCCTACAACAACTATCCGGTCTGGGGCGGTCAGAAAGCGCCGTTAAGCGAAGAGGAACTTGCCTTCAGCGTGGATTTCGCCAGAGGTTTCAAAGGTGAAAAGTTCTGGGTCACCGAATCGATCATGGGTCAGCAGGGACACAACGATATCGGCTATGCGCCAAAACCGGAAGAAGCGAAAAAGTGGGCACTGAGTTCACTGGATCAGGGCGTGGAAAGTCTGATCTTCTTCCGATACCGCGGTTACATCAAAGGTGCCGAACAGTTCTGTTTCGGTATCGTCGATGCCGACAACGTGAAACGCAGGAAATACTACGAGACCAGATCGTTTTTTGAAGAGGCGAAGGCAAAGCCTGTCGTCGAGCCGAAAGGCGATGTCTGCATCGTCTATGACTACGATTCCAAATCGTCGATGGCCATTCAAAGGCAGTCCGATGTCTTCTCTTACGAAAAAGAATGCGTGAAGTTCTATTCGCAGTTTTATAAGCGCGGGATCGTCTGCGACATCGTCGATTCTTCCAAGGATCTTTCAAGCTATAAGGTGGCAGTCCTGCCGTACATGATCATCATGTCCGATGACTTCAAAAAGAAGCTGAAAGACTATGTGGCCAATGGCGGCATCGCGATACTCACTGCCCGCAGCGCCTGGAAAGATACCGATAATAATCTTGTTTTCGGCAAGCGGCTTCCGGTAGATCTTGAGGATCTTTGCGGCTGTCTGATCGAAGAACATGAGTCACTGCTGGAAGGACAGAAGACTGTCTGCCGCTTTGGTGAAAATATCGGTTTTGGCAGTGTCTTTGAAGAATCGCTCAAGCCGACTACGGCAAAAGAACTGATCTCTTACAAAGATGATCCGTACGGCGATTATGCGGCAGCTACCGTTCAGGAATACGGAAAGGGCAGATGTTATTATCTGGGTTCCTCTTTCGATGAAACGATCCTGAATCTGCTGTTTGATGATGTATTGAAGGAGCTCTGCTGAAGGGCTTCTTTTACTGTTGAGTTTTCATATAATAAAGGCAGGAGAAGCAGTATGTTTAAGAATATTGAAGAAGCTAAAAAGTATATCAAAGAAAACGACGTCGCTTTCATCGATCTGAAGCTCGTCGATCTCAGAGGACGTTTCCGTCATCTCTCCATTCCGGCATCGCGTCTCACGGAAGAGCTGATGAAAGACGGCATCGGTTTTGATGCCTCCAACTACGGCTATGCCAGAGTTGAGAAGTCCGATATGGTCTTTTATCCGGATCTTTCCTCGGCATACCTTGAACCGTTTGCCAGGGCAAAGACGCTGTCGATGATGGCAAACGTCTACTGCATCGCAGAAAAGAATTATCTGTTTGAACAGTATCCGCGCAATGTCATCAAGGCAGCCGTCGATCTGATGAAGAAGGAAGGCGTCGCCGATGAGATGATCATCGGACCGGAATATGAATTTTCGATCTTCGATTCCATGAAATACAAGATCGCCCCGGATGAGGTATCGGAAAAACTGGTCAGTTATGAATCCGAGTGGTCTTCGGATATGCAGGGAAGCGATGGTTACCGCACACTGCCGAAAGGCGGCTACCATTACGACCTTCCAAGCGACATCAACTTCGATCTGAGAAATGAGATCTGTCAGAAGATGAAGGACTGCGGCATCAATGTGAAGTATCATCATCACGAAGTCGGCGGCAGCGGCCAGATGGAGATCGAAGTGGAACTTGCCGAAGTCTGCAAGCTCGCCGATCAGACGATGCTAAGCAAATATCTGATCCGCAATACGGCCAAAGAGTTTGGCAAGACGGCGACCTTCTTGCCCAAACCGATCGCTTCGGAAGCGGGCAACGGCATGCACGTACACATGATCCTGAAGAAAGACGGAAAGAACGTCTTCTATGAAAAAGGAAACTACGCCGATCTTTCGAAAACGGCGATGTATTTCATCGGCGGGTTATTGAAACACGTGCGTTCCTTATGCGCTCTGACCGATCCGTCCACCAACTCGTATCGCAGACTCGTCCCGGGCTTTGAAGCACCGGTCACGATCGGCTACGCATCTGCCAACCGCAGTGCGGTCATCCGCATCCCGTCCTACGCCAAGAGTGAGGATGTCGTCCGCTTCGAACTGCGCAATCCGGATGCGACCTGCAACCCTTACTTCGCCTATGCGGCGATACTGATGGCGGGGCTTGACGGCATCCGCAACAAGATCGATCCGAAAGATCACAACTGGGGACCGTTCGATTTCAATCTCTACAAGCTTTCCGATGAGGAGAAGGCAAAGCTCGAACATCTGCCGGCTTCTTTGCCGGAAGCCATCGAAGCTTTGAAAGAAGACCATGACTATCTGCTGGTCGACGGCGTCTTTACTGAAGAGCTTGTGAACAACTGGATCAAGGTGATCGAGAAGGAACATGACGAGATCGAGAAGATCCCGCATCCTGCCGAATTCCGCCTTTACTATGATCTCTAGGAGCGGATCGCGGGAAGTCTTGTTATAATAATTAAGAATTATTTTTTCGGAGGAACAGATTATGGAACGTGAACGTCCTGTATTTCCAAAACGCGCCGTCGTTACCGGCGGCATGCCTTATGGCAATAAAACACTTCATTTCGGTCATGTCGGCGGAATGTTCGTACATGCCGACGTCTTTGCGCGTTTCTTACGAGACCGCATCGGCAAAGACAACGTCGTCTTTGTATCCGGCACGGACTGCTACGGCTCACCGATCGCCGAAGGCTATCGCAAGAGAGTCGAAGCGGAAGGCTACCAGGGCAGCATCGAAGATTACGTCAGAGAAAACCATGAAGCACAGGAAAAGACTTTGAAAGACTACAAGATCTCTTTGAATCTTTTCGGTGCGTCGGGTCTTGGCGATACCAAAGAAGTCCACGAAGAAGAGACCGATGAATTCATCCGTACTTTATATAAGAACGGCTGGCTGGAAAAACTGGTCACCAAACAGTTCTATGATCCGAAATATCACTGCTTCCTCAACGGACGTCAGGTCGTCGGCAAATGTCCGATCGAACACTGCCAGTCCGAGAAGGGCTATGCCGATGAGTGCGATCTCGGCCACCAGTATATGCCGGAAGAGCTCATCGATCCAAAATCCACACTGTCCGGCGAGACGCCGGAGATGCGCGATGTCACCAACTGGTACTTCAAGCTGACGGAATTCAATGATCTGTTAAAAGAGTACGTCGAAGATATCAAGAAGAAAAAGAATGTGAGAAGGATCGTTGCCGAAACGATGGAAGAATCTCTCGGTGCGCCGGTCATCTACATCCAGGAGAAGTTCCTGGAGCAGTACAAGGCCATCGAGAATGAACTTCCGCCGCACAGCAACTCCGATCTGGAAAACATCAAGGGTTCCTTCATCGTCACTTTCGACAAGCTGGAACTCCGCGAGAAGGCCTGCCCGATCCTGACGAGAGCCAATATCCACTACCGTACCGGCAAGACATTGGTCCCGTTAAGACTGACGGGAAATATCGAATGGGGCGTCAAAGCGCCGAAGCTTGAAGATGAGGAAGACCTCACCGTCTGGGTATGGCCGGAATCTCTTTGGGCTCCGATCTCCTTCACCAAGGCATATTTCAAGAGGCTCGGCATGCCGGAAGACGAATGGAAGAAATACTGGTGTGACAAGGAAGCGGCAGTCTTCCAGTTCATCGGCCAGGACAACATCTACTTCTATGGCGTTGCCCAGATGCCTTTATGGATGGCACAGCAGGGTTCCAAGGATCTCAGCATCCATCCGAAAGACGGAGAACTGCAGCTGACGACTCTGGTCGCCAACCACCACATCCTGTTCTTGGATAAGAAGGCTTCCTCTTCCGGTTCGATCAAACCGCCGATGGCTGCTGACTTATTGAACTACTATACGGCCGACCAGCTCAGAGCCCATTTCATCTCTCTGGCTTTAGGCAACAAGTCGGTCTCCTTCATGCCGCAGCCGCTCAATCCGGAAGCCAACACCAATGAACCGGATCCGGTCCTGGCGCAGGGCAACCTTTATACCAATGTCCTCAACCGTCTGGTCAGAGGCTGTTTCTATTCGGCACAGAAGTACTTCGACGGCAAGCTGCCGTATGGAGAAGTCTCCGAGCAGTACAAGCAGATCGCCGAACGTACGATCCTGAACTATGAAAGCCACATGTATCGTTTCGAACTCCACCAGGTGATGAACGATCTGGATTCCTATATCCGTAACGCTTCCAAGTTCTGGTCCAAGAATTCCAATGATGAGGCAAACATCAGACAGACTCTGATCGATGCCTTCTATATGGTCAGAGTGGCTGCTGTCTTATCCCACCCGGTCGTACCGGATGGCTGTGAGAAGATCTGTGACTATCTCAATGTCGATCCTGACAAGTTCTTCAGCTGGGATCACATCTTTGAAGATATCTACGCTCTGATCGCTGACAAAGAAGATCATCAGCTCAAGACGCTGAAGGAGAAAGAAGACTTCTATGTCAAACATCCAAGTCAATTTAAATAAGATAAGAAAAGAGATCGAATCCGTCGGCATCACCGACAACATCGCTTTATCGAAAGATGAAGCCGCTGTCGTGATCATCGATCAGGTGAAGATCCCCAATACGCTGGAATACAAGTCGATCGGTGATCTGGAGTCCGCCTACCAGGCGATCAAAAAGCTGGAAGTCCGCGGTGCTCCGGCCATCGGCATATTCGCCGGCTATGCGATGTACGTCCTATCCAGAAAGGATGCAGGTCTTTCCTTTGAAGATTTCTACAGGAATTTCAAGGCAAACAAGGAATATCTCAATTCCTCCCGTCCGACGGCTGTCAATCTTTCCTGGGCACTGAACCGCATGGAGAAGACTGTCATCGACAATAAAGAGAAAGAAGTTTCTTACATCGTTGAGAAACTGAAAGAAGAAGCGCTCGCCATCCACAACGAAGATATCGAGATGTGCTGCCGGATCTGCGAATACGGTCTCTCACTTCTCAAAGACGGCGATGGCGTATTGACGCATTGCAATGCCGGACCGCTGGCAACTTCCTATGGCACGGCACAGGGTCCCTTCCTTCTTGCCAAGGCAAGAGGCATGAACATCCGCGTCTTTGCGGATGAGACCAGGCCTCTGCTGCAGGGAGCGAGACTGACATCCTTTGAACTGTCGAGAGCCGGCGTCGATGTGACACTGATCTGCGACAATATGGCTTCGATCGTCATGAAAAACGGCTGGATCAATGCCTGCTTTGTCGGCTGCGACCGCATCGCTGCCAATGGCGATGTGGCAAACAAGATCGGCACATCCGGTGTAGCCATTCTGGCGAAACACTTTGGCATCCCGGTCTACTCTCTGGGACCGACCTCGACGATCGATATGAACTGCAAAGACGGCGATCATATAAAGATCGAGCTGCGTGACCCGGATGAGATCAAAAACATGTGGTACGCAAAACCGATGGCACCTGCAGAGGTCAAATGTTACAACCCGTCCTTCGACGTGACCGATCATACATTACTGAGCGGTATCGTGACGGAAAAAGGCATCGTCTATCCGCCATTCGATGTAAATCTGAAAAAACTGTTCGATGAGGATCATTAGATTAACGATCTATTATGTATTGCAGATGACCTGGGGCATCATTCAGAACGTCCTGGGTCTTTTCGTATGGCTCTATGTGCTTCTGACCGATCCGAAAGAAGAACGCCATTTCTTCTATGGCGCTCTGGTGACCCGCTGGAACAGCAAGGCCTCGATGTCTTTGGGCATGTTTCTTTTCTTGGGAACGGATGATGAACGGGTGATCGTCCATGAGTACGGCCATTCCATTCAATCACTGATCTTAGGACCGTTCTATCTTCCGATCATCGGCATCCCGTCCTTTATTTGGGCGAATTCACCGCACTTCATCGCAAACAGAAAAAAAGGAAGATATCGCTATACTTCCTTCTATCCGGAGAAGTGGGCAAATCATCTGGGAAGGATGTTTACCGGCAAGTCTCCGATCACGTATTGAGGATATGGGCGATCCCTTTGGCCAGACGCAGGTCGGGGTCCTTGAAGTGATTGCCTTCATTCATCTCATATACGACTTTCGTCTTTTCACCAAGCTCATCGCTGATCGTCTGCGTCATATCGCCAACGGATGCCATGAGCTTGTTTTTGGTGTGGGATTCTTTGTCACCCAGGGACAGGTAGATACTGTCGACGTTTGGAGAGAGGGTGTTTTTCCGCGTGAATTCCAGGAAGCCCGGATACCATAAGGAACCGGAGGCCGAAACGATCTTACGGAAAGTATCTGTTTTATAAGCACTGAATAAGGCAAAGAGTCCGGCCAGCGAATAGCCGGCGATGGCATCATAGGAAGATACGACATCTTCTTCCCGAAGTCTTTCTTTTACACAAGGAAGGATATGATCGAGCAGCTTTGCCAGATGCAGATCGGCTTTTCCGGCAAAAGGCTTCGTGCCTTTGAATACCGGCTCGCAAGACCAGGGTGAAAGATCGTCGTTCCAGTCATCTACATTCACGCAGATCAGAATAAAGTCTTCATCGCATATCTCTTTCAACGTATGAAATAGAGCTTCGCTTTCCTTAGAGTCGCTGTTCACAAAGATGAAGGGGACCTCTCTTTTTTTCAGATCAGGAAGAAAGACCTCCGTATTCCACTTATCGAGCTGTATCTGTTTCATCGGCTTTCCTGCAAATAAATGACTTCTTTGTAGTAATCGACAGCTGACGGAAGGGTGTCGATATTCAGGTTCTCGTCGATGGCATGCATCTTCGAGAGCTGGTCTTTGGAGACGTTGACCGGTTCAAAGCGGACGCAGGCATCCACATATTTGTCCCAGAAACGCGAATCCGTGCCGCCTGTCACGACGTATGGAAGCACGCAGACGCCGGGGAAGACCGTCTCGATGGCTTTCTTGCATAAGGCGAATTGCGGACCGTTGAGATCCAGAGAACCGGTCGGATCGCTGCAGTTGATTTCTTCGACTTCCAGGTCGTATTTCGAAGCGATCTGTCGGATCAGATCGAGGGATTCCTTTCTGCCCTGGAAAGGAATGAAGCGAAGATTGGCGGTGACATAGGCTTCCTGCGGGATGACGTTGCAGGCATCGGAGCCTTTCTGCATGGTGAAGCACATCGTCGTCTGTAACATCGCTGCACCCTGCGCAGAGATGGCCGGCATGACTTTCTTTAAGAGCGGTTTGAACAGCCACAGGTTGGCAAAGACCATCTTCAGAAGAAAGGAATCACAATATGGGGCAAGGTTTTTCAGCATCCCTTCGACAGCCGGTGTGAACTGGACCTTGAAAGGCGACTTCTTCTCGATCTCTGCTTCAAATTTCGCAAGTCGGGCGATCGGGGTATTTCTGCCCGGGGAAGAAGAGTGGCCGCCATGGCCTTTGGCGGTGATCTTGATATCGCCATAGCCTTTTTCAAAGATGCCGACGACGGCGAAGTTTCCTTTGACTCCGGAGATCGGATCTTCGGTGATCGTGCCGCCCTCATCACAGACCATGTAAGGTCTTATGTTTTGATCAGTGAACCATTTTACGAGCTTGGAGGCTCCGTTTCCTCCGATCTCTTCGGTGCAGCTGGAACCTAAGTAGATATCACAGTCCGGCACATAGCCTTCTTTGATCAGTTCTTCGGCCGCTTCATAGAAGGCGAAGACGCCGCATTTGACATCGAAGCTTCCGCGTCCGTGGATCCTGCCGTCGATGATCTTTCCTTCAAACGGCGGATAGGTCCACTCGCCTTCGGCAGGGACGACATCGAGGTGCGAGATCAATACGATCGGCTGCTTGGATGGATCTTTTCCTTTGTAGCGGACCAAGAGGTTGCCGTCGATATCATATTTTTCGCAATGGCTGAAGACATTGGGGAAGAGTTCTTCCATGACTTTGTGCAGCTTTCTGAATTTTTCCGGTTCTTCTATGCCCCGATGAGACACAGTCTCGACCTGTATCATCTTCTGAAGTTTCAGGGCATAGTCGTTATATCGCTTCTCATCCTTCGATCCGTGATAGACGGATGTCTTTTTGGGAATGGAAAGAGTATGGAAAAAAGCGATCAGCAGCAGGCACAGTATGATGACAAATACGATAAGCAGGATCTTCATAAGGAATACCTCTCTTTAAATCCATTATAGATGTTGCAAGAATGATTTGAAATTGAACAATAAAAATGATAATATACTTATGCTGTCCATGTAGCTCAGTTGGATAGAGCATCCGCCTTCTAAGCGGACGGTCGGGAGTTCGAGTCTCTCCATGGACGCCATCTTTGTGAAACACATCCGAAAGGATGTTTTTTTATATATTAAGAAATTCAATGCGTCCTGGTTAATATCCTGAATACAGGGTACCGGTATGATTGGCTGTGAGTGCACTATGAAAAGATCCTGACTTTCTTCAGACAATTTTGAAAGATAGATGGTTTTATTTTCAGATAAGAGATTTACTGTTTTGTGAAATGATAAGAGTCTGCTTCATACATGTCGTTTAAGCAGAAAGGACACATGATCTTGTATTCTTCAGATACAGGAGGAAGATTCTTGAGTTTTTCAAGCGTAGACACCGGGACTTCCTCTTGATAGCCGCATGTTTCGCATTTCATCAATACAGTCTTTTCGATATTGTCTGTCATTTCTTACTCCTTCCAAAGGGTTATAGGTATAAACATAATAGAAACTGTTTCCGCATTCATCGCATTTGAAGATATCTCTGTTGTAGGTATCAGCCATCTGGGTACGGAATTTGAGTTTATCGAGTTTGGCTTTCAGTTCTTCTTTGCGTTTTTCCTTGTTTCGATAGGTCTTCTTTTCACTTCCAAGCAGCTTATGGATCTCATCTAAGAGTTCCTGGCGCTTGGGATGATAGAAACCGTAATAGCGGACCATACGGAAATGTTTATCGGGGATATGGATGATCATCTTCTGTAACAGGTCAAGACCGAACTCTTTCACTTCGATCCTTTCTTGTGTTTTATGATCTTCATAATACCAGGTGATGTCGTCGGAATCCTTATTGTAGTATAGGATCCTTGATTCCGCCATGGCGGGACGCGAGGCATAGCGCATCATATAGTTCACGCATCCTTTGACGTTTTTGGAAGTGATAAACTTCGTATATCTTTCATCATCTTCCATGTCTTTCTTTGCATAGACATAATAGCCCCTGTCCTGTTTCTTATAGGAGGAATCGATCAGCTTTTTTATCTGCTTATCGTCTTTGAAATGTTCAAGTAAGAGCCTGTTGACTTCATACATCCAGGTCTTCCTTAAGGATTCAAAATCAAAATGGGGAACATGTCTTATCTTTTTCTTCTTATTGTCATAGACAAGCTCCGGGACTAAGGCATGGATGTGGGGATTCCACTTCAGATCTCTGCCGAAAGTATGAAGCGTGCTTATCATCCCGAATTCATTCAGGTATCTGTAGTTGCGGAACAGATAGATATTGTCCTTTTCGTTTTTCAATATTCCTTTCTTCTTCCGGATCTTCTTGAATAATGAATGATTGAAGGTCTTCATCATCGTATTCCTGGAGGCGATGAATAAGATGTCTAATGTTTCCCTGTTCTTACGGAAGATCTCTCTGTATCCTTCAGGGATCGTAAAGACCAGATGTCTGTGTCTTACATCGATACACATGACTTCTGCCTTTACAGCCAAAGTCTTCTGATACTTTATGCCGCAGCTTGAACAGAACCTGGAGTGACAATGCCTGTAAAACCAATACCAGTTATCGCATCCTTCACAGTCAAAGGCATCGTAGCCAAGATATGCGGTCTTACATAATAATGTCCTTTGAACGTTGTCCAGTATCGCATCCCTGAGTCTTCCTTCATTATAGGTATTCTCTATCCAGTCATAGTGCTTCCATAAGATATCCTTGATCCTAGGCTTATCGGGATCATAAAAGACCCTGTTGGCTTCATAACTGATCTTCTTGAATTCATCTGCACCGTTATGGAATCTTTGATCGATCATCTATACCCATTATAAAAGAAAGGGAAGACCTTACGGTCTGCGCCTTCTTAAATAACAGTACAGATGTCCGCAATGATTCAAGCCGTTCTTCTGACAGAATCAACGTGAGCGGATGCGAACTTTTTTAATGTTCTTTGTAAAAGAAAAACCGCAGGATTATTTCTGCGGTGTGATCGATGTCATTTGTTGAACAGATGCGCACTAATCGCAGCTGTGATCGGAACGGAAGATATGACGCCGATGCTTGAGGACAGCGAAGAAACGACTTCAATAGAGAAGTAGGCTGAGGAAATAAACTGATATCTGCCAAGGTCGAGTGAATAAAGATAGAGGATCAGAACCAGGCTGCTGCCGATGAAGGCAAGGACCAGGGTGGATGTCATCGTTCCGACCATATCTTTGCCTACGTTCATGCCGGAGAGAAAGAGTTTTTTCTGATCAGCTTGCGGGTCTGCGTCGTGAACTTCGCTGATCGCAGAAGCCAGACCCATCGTGGCGTCCATGATGGCACCCAGTGAAGAGATGATAATGCCGGCTGAAAGCAATCCTTTCAAACCGATCTTTACGCCGGTGTTCCTGAGCTGCAGCAGTGCTTCGATATCAGCAGCCCGCAGACCATCGATCCTTAATATCGTCTGGGCAAAGCGGGCGAAAAGGAAGGCCGCCAGCAAGCCGCAGACCGTGCCCAGGAAGGCACAGAGAGTCTTTTTATTGAAACCGGACATCGCCGTGAAAGAAAATAAAGATACAAAGACACAGACCGCAAAGGTCACAGGGATCGTCGGCCCACCTTTCATGAGTGATGGCAAAAGGACGAAATAGAGATTCAAAACGATGAACATGAGACCGAGAAGGGATCGTGCGCCGTTTTTTCCACCGATCAGGATGCTCATGGCAACAAAAACCGCGGTCAGGATGAGGATACCCGGCAAACGGTCATATTCATATACGGAAGCCGTATGATCGCCATTGACATAGGTTGAGATGATCATCGTGATCCTGTCGTTTGCTTTCACCGGAACGCCATAGAGAGGACCGCAATAGTTATATACCAGCATAGTCTCACCCTTATAGCGTCCGCTGAGAACTTCTGCTGTCAGCATCTGTTCGCCGCGATATCCGCCATCCGCTGTCTCATCAGCAAAAGTGGTGTCTGAAAGGATCTCAATGACTCTTCCTTTTTCATATTCGGCATGATCAGCGGCTTGTGAAGAAGTTATATCTTTATCACGTAGGGAGAAAGCGCAGATAAGAAAAATCAAGATACAGGAGATAAGGATCAGGATATCGATCTTATTTTCTTTGTGTATGTTTTTTTTCATATAGGTCTTCTATATTATATCGAATGAAGGCGCGTGAAGGCGGAAACATATGAAAAACGACACGGATTTATAAAACAAGACAAAAAACAAGATAAAATAAAAGTAGTAACGGCTCTAGGTCATTCAGCAATCAAGGGAGAAGAATATGAAAACAAAAAATCTATTCAGATCGATCAGTATCGTCCTGGTTCTTCTGATGATTTTCACAAACTTTTCTGTCAGGGTACAGGCAGATGAGGGATCTGACTATTTGAGCAGGCTTGAGGTTATTCCTGAAGCAGGTGATGAGATCGTCATATATCACCGCTCTTCCAAGGC
>JAZQIF010000118.1:0-12374 GCA_045540935.1 Erysipelotrichaceae bacterium
AATTCGCCATAACGCTGTCCGATATTGAGGGCATCGCCCGGTTTCAGAGTATGGACATGGACTTTGACGAGATCTTCATCTTTGACGACGACCAATGATTCGCCACCCATATCATTGAGCTTTTTCTTCAATACTTTTTCATCGAAAGTCTTAACGATGTTTTCATCCAGACGGATGATGAACTCAGTGCAGTAACCGAATTCTTCATTGTCCAGCAAGAGTGCTGGATTGATCGCTTCGGCTTCTTCTTTCTTTTCCGCAAAATCGATCGGCTGACCGTCGATATAGGCCTTGAAACCTTCCAGGATCTTGAGCAGACCTGCACCGCCGGAGTCGACGACACCGACTTCTTTTAAGACCGGCAGATATTCCGGTGTGCGTTCCAGAGATTCCGCAGAGTATCTGACCAGTTTGTCAAAATACGTCTCGATCTCAAAGGGTTGAGTCTCAAAATCGTGGTTGGCATACCAGGATGCCTCACGGATGACGGTAAGGATGGTTCCTTCGACCGGTTTGAGAATGGCTTTGTAGGCGACTCTTGCGCCGTTTTCAAAAGCTTGCGAGATGTCGGCTGTTTCGATCTCGGATTTTCCTTCGATGTGCTGATAGAAGCCGCGGAAGATCTGCGATGTGATGACACCGGAGTTTCCTCTTGCGCCCATCAGAAGGCCTCTTGAGAAGGCTTTGGCAACATCGGATATGGAGTCGGAAGAACACTTCATCGCTTCGGAATAACCGTTCGAGAAGGTCATCGACATATTGGTTCCCGTATCTCCGTCCGGAACCGGGAAGACGTTTAACGTGTTGATCTCGGCTGCATGATTTTCCAGATTGGCACATCCGGAACGTATCATCGCTTTGAACTGTTCTACATTGATCTTATTCATTTACCTGTATCCCCTCGATATGAACATTGACACTATCGACATCCATATTCAGAGATTTCTCAAGTGCATATTTGACTCTCTCCTGCAGCTGTCCGACGACCTCGGAGATCTTGACACCATAGGAGATAACGACATAAACATCTATCTTGATGCCGTTCTTGTCATTTTTGACGACGACACCTTTGGAGTAGTTTTCTTTTTTCAAAAGAGCGGAATAGCCATCTGCCAGATAATTCTTTGAGATCATGCCGACAACGCCATAGCATTCGTTGACTGTCGTACCCGCCAGGGATGCGATCGCACTGTCAGAGATCCTGATCTGTCCTAAACTCGTTTTTCTATTAATAGGCATTTTGATTCCTCCAGTTAACTACTACATTATAGCAAATACGTCTTTTTAAATAAAAGCTTTTGAACACTTCACTTGATACGTAAAGATAATGTTTTTTATGTTAAAATAATATGCGTCAAATTAGACTTGAAAAGGAGAAAGAATGAGCAAGAAATACGTCTATATGTTTGCCGAAGGAAATGCAAACATGCGTGAACTCCTTGGCGGTAAGGGTGCTAACCTGGCTGAAATGGCCAGCTTAGGTTTACCAGTACCTTATGGCTTCACCATCACGACCGAAGCATGCAACGCTTACTATGATGATGGCAAGAAGATCAACAAGGACATTATGTCACAGGTCGAAACGGCACTGAAGAAACTCGAAAAACAGGCCGGCAGAAAACTCGGTGACGTCAAAAATCCGTTACTTGTTTCCGTAAGATCCGGTGCCAGAGCAAGTATGCCTGGCATGATGGACACGATCCTCAACCTCGGTATCAATGACGAGGTCGCTGAGACGATCGCTAAAAAGACAAACAACGAAAGATTCGCTTACGATTCCTATCGTCGTTTCATCCAGATGTTCTCTGATGTCGTCATGGAATTATCCAAGAAGAGATTCGAAGAGATCATCGATGAGATCAAGGAAAAGAAAGGCGTCAAGCTTGACACTGAACTCGATGCCGATGATATGAAGGAACTCGTCAAGAGATTCAAAGCTTTCTACAAGAAAGAACTCAAAGAAGACTTCCCGCAGGATACGAAGGTCCAGCTGGAAAGAGCGATCGAAGCTGTCTTCCGTTCATGGAACAACCCGAGAGCGATCTTCTACCGTAAAGAAAACGATATCCCTTCTTCCTGGGGCACAGCTGTCAACGTACAGATGATGGTCTTCGGTAACATGGGTGACGACTGCGGTACCGGTGTTGCCTTCACCCGTAACCCTGCGACCGGCGAAAAGAAACTGTTCGGTGAATTCTTAATGAATGCACAGGGCGAAGACGTCGTTGCCGGTGTCAGAACTCCGCAGACGATCGACCAGTTAAAGAAGGTCATGCCTGAAGCTTACAAGGATTTCGTAAAGATCTGCAATACTCTGGAACAGCATTACCATGATATGCAGGATATGGAATTCACGATCCAGGAAAAGAAACTCTTCATGTTACAGACTCGTAACGGTAAGAGAACTGCTACTGCTGCCCTCAAGGTCGCCTGCGACATGGTCAAGGAAGGCCTCGTCACCATCGATCAGGCTCTGATGATGGTCGAACCGAAGCAGTTGGACGCATTATTACATCCGCAGTTCGATGCGGCTGCATTGAAGAAAGCGACTCCGATCGCTTCTGCCCTTCCGGCATCTCCGGGTGCTGCCTGCGGTCAGATCGTCTTCTCCGCTGAAGATGCGATCAGAGAACACAAGAACGGCAAGAAAGTCGTCTTAGTCAGACTCGAGACTTCTCCGGAAGATATCGAAGGTATGGCTGCTGCTGAAGGCGTTCTTACAGTCCGCGGCGGTATGACTTCTCACGCTGCTGTCGTTGCCAGAGGTATGGGCGAATGCTGTGTCTCAGGCTGCGGCGACATCAAGATCGATTACGCTAAGAAACAGTTCACTTTGAACGACAAAGTATATAAGGAATTCGACTGGCTGTCATTAGATGGTTCTACAGGTAACATCTATGGCGAAGCTATCCCGACGGTTCCGGCTTCCATCTCCGGTGACTTCAAGAAGTTCATGAAGTGGGCAGATGAAAGAAGAAGATTAAAGATCAGAACCAATGCCGATACACCTAAGGATGCAGCACAGGCTGTTGAATTCGGTGCCGAAGGTATCGGTCTGGTAAGAACTGAGCACATGTTCTTCCAGGAAGACAAGATCAAAGCGATCCGTGAAATGATCGTTTCCCAGACGACCGAACAGAGAAAAGCTGCTCTTGAAAAAGTCCTGCCGTTACAGCAGAAAGACTTCGAAGGCATCTATGAAGCTATGAAGGGCTTCCCTGTTACGATCCGTTACTTAGACCCGCCTCTTCACGAATTCGTTCCGCAGGATGAAAAACAGCAGAAAGAACTCGCTAAGGAAATGGGCATGAGCCTCAAACAGCTCAAGGCTGTCTGCGACGGCTTGCATGAATTCAACCCGATGATGGGCCACAGAGGCTGCCGTCTGGCTGTCACTTACCCAGAGATCGCTGAAATGCAGACCAAGGCTGTCATCAGAGCCGCCATCGCTACCAACAAGAAACATCCGAAGTGGCATGTCGTTCCTGAGATCATGATCCCGCTGGTCGGTGATGTTGCCGAGCTCAAGTATGTCAAGGACATCGTTGTCAAGACAGCGGATGAAGAGATCGCCAAGGCTAAGGCAAAACTCGACTACCATGTCGGTACGATGATCGAGATCCCGCGTGCCGCATTGCTGGCTGACGAGATCGCCAAGGAAGCTGAATTCTTCTCCTTCGGTACCAATGACCTCACGCAGATGACATTCGGTTTCTCCAGAGATGATGCAGGCAAATTCCTGACTTCTTACTACGATGCGAAGATCTACGAACAGGATCCGTTCGCAAGACTTGACCAGCACGGTGTCGGCAAACTCGTCGAAATGGCTGCAAGACTCGGAAGATCCACTCGTCCTGATATCAAGCTCGGTATCTGCGGCGAACACGGCGGTGATCCGGCTTCCATCGAATTCTGCGATAAGGTCGGTCTGACTTATGTCTCTTGCTCACCATACAGAGTACCTATCGCCAGATTGGCTGCTGCACAGGCTGCGATCAAGAACGGTTATGTAGCTGAAGAAAAAGCTGCGAAAAAACCGGCAAAGAAAGCTGCCAAGAAAGCTCCGGCTAAGAAGAAAGCTGCCAAGAAATAATCTTTCTTAAAACAAAGCTCGAAACCTTAAGGCTTCGAGCTTTTCTTATACATTGAATTCTCTATCCAGCTTTTCTTTCAGATACTTTTTCGTCTCTTCATCACAAAATGCGGCATTGAGTGAATCATAAGTGCTTTTGATCAGTGTTTCTTCATCGACCCCGATCATCTTAAGCTGATTATGTTCATTGACGAGGTCTGTCCTGGCGAAGATCATATTGTCGGTATTGACCGTGACTTTCAAACCTTCTTTGATCATCCTGCGTATCGGATGAGAAGCATAGTTTAATGTCAGCTTGACATTGGACGAGACACAGACTTCCAAAGGGATATCATTCTTTCTTAAGGCATCGATATATCTTTGATCCTGCACACAGTTGATGCCATGCCCTATCCTGTCCGGTCTCATATCCAAGGCATCCAGGATATGTTGGCCTATGCCCATCTCCCCTGCATGCAGAGAAAACGGGATGCCTGCTTCTTTGACGATCCCAAACAAAGGCGCATAATCTTTGTAATCGCAATTGTTCTCATAGCCTGCCAGATCCATTCCGACAAGTCCCTTCCCAAACATCACCTTAGAAGCCTCGATCGCTTCCATATTTTCCTTATGATTGAAAGCTTCCGTATCTCCTTTATGCATCAGACAGTTGATGATGCCGATCCTGATATCGAGATCTTGCATTGCCTTGTTTGCCCCATCGATCACCGCTTTCAAGGCATCGAGCTGACTCAGGCCCTTCTTGCAATGCTGTTGCGAGGCAAAGCGGATCTCGGCATAGATCAGACCCAGTTCATCCAGTCTTTTACATAGATCATAGGTCGCATCAAAAAGATCTTCTTTGGTCTGTAAGATATCACAGACCAGTTCGAACTTTTTGAAGCTTTCAGGCGAATGGGCGACATTTTTGGCAAACAGGATGTCATAGAATTCTTCAAAGGTCATATCCTTTTCAATGATCCCCTGTCTGAGCGCCCTGTCATATGCCCAGGCGATATTTAAAGAACCGTCAAGATGCAGATGTAGATCGATCTTTGCGGTATTCATTATCTGATGTTATAAAGAGCTTTATATTTCTCTTTCAGGTAATCGATGTAGTAATGCGGATCGAAATCTTCACCTGTCGCTCTTTTTACGATCTGTTCAAAAGTATATAAGGCACCGTCATGCTGAACATTCTTCTTGAGATAATCGGTGATCTTTTTGAACTGCCCTTTTTCCAGTAACGCATCGACATCCAGATCTTCTTTCATCTTATGGAAGAGCTGTGCGCCGATCGCGGAACCTAAGGCATAGGTCGGGAAGTAACCGATATAAGCTTCTGACCAGTGAACATCCTGTAAGATGCCGTCGGATGGCTTATCGGCTTTGATGCCGAGATACTTCTCATATTTCTCATCCCAGAGCTCATCGAGCTTATCAAGATCCGCCTTGCCGGAGAAGATCTCCTTTTCCAGTTCGTAACGGATAAGGATATGTACAGGATAAGTCAGTTCATCGGCATCCGTACGGATCAAAGAACATTTCGATACATTGGCTGCTCTGATGAAATCGTCAAGCGAAACATCCCCAAGGTTCTCCGGGAAGAGTTCCTGAAGTCTCGGATAAAGTTTCACGAAGAAAGATCTTCTTCTGCCCAAATAATTTTCAAAGAAACGGGATTGGGACTCATGCATACCGGAAGACATGTTGCGGATATGCGGATATTTCTCATATTTGGCATCGACCTGATGTTCATAGAAGGCATGACCGCATTCATGGATCAGAGAATAGATGGCAGCCGTGACATTGTGCTCATCATAGTTGGTCGTAACACGCACATCGTTCTTGGAGAAGCCGCTGGTAAACGGATGTTCCGTCGTTCCCATATAGCCCCAGTCGGACGTGAAACCCAGATACTTCATGGCATCCTTCATGAATAAGGCCTGTTTCTCTGCCGGATAGTATTCATATAAGAAAGAATCGTCGATATAGCCTTTCTTCTTGTCGATCTTCTTGATCAGAGGAAGCAGTTCCTTGCGGATCAAAGAGAAGAATGCGTCGTATTTCTTTTTGTTCATGCCTTCTTCAAAATCATCGAGCAGAAGATCATACGGATCTTTTTTGGCATCTCTTTTCTTTGCGCGGTATTTGGACATCTCGATGAGCTTCATGAGATGCGGTTTGAAGATGTCATAGTTTTCGGAAGTCTTTGCCTTGTACCAGGCGTCATAGGCATTCATCAGTGCGTAGGAATACTCCATTGTTTCTTCCTTGGTGAATTTTAAGACGTCTTCGAGCGACTTTTTGGCCAGGGAGATATCTCTGTTGCCTACCTCACCAAGATCCATCTCAGACAGCGCCAAAATGGCCTCAACGTAATTTTTGTCTGTCTCGAGTTCAAATAATTCGCCCTGGATGATCGATAACATCCGGTTACGATACGGTGCCCCGCCGCTTGGTGCGATCGTCATGCGGTCAAAGCCGGCCGTTGCCAGCATCAGCCCGTAGGCAGCGATCTTTTCATTCTGTTCACGGTAGATCTTCAGTGCTTGATTCTTGTTCATAATGTTCCTTTCTCACGAAAAAAGGCGCTTAAAAAGCACCTTAAAGTTCATTGTCTTTATTCAATATCTCTTCGATACGATCTGCTTTATCGAGCGTATCATCCACCACGAAGGTCAGATCCGGGATCTTGCGCATGCGTACACGCTTGGCAAGCTCGGATTTGATATGGCCTTTTGATCTTCTCAGGACTTCCAGCCCGTCTCTTTTCTTATAGTTCTTGCCTAAGAACGAGACATAGACTTTGGCCTGATTGAGATCCGGGGAGACATCGACTTCCGTCACGGTCGGAAAACCGAGCTTCGGGTCGTTGATCTCCTGGGAGATGATGACAGAGATCTCTCTTAACAGGATCGAATCGATCTTGTTGACTCTTGCCATTACTCTGCTTTGACCTCCTGGTCAACGTATGCTTCGATGATATCGAGTTCCTTGATGTCGTTGTAGTTTTCGATCGTCATACCGCACTCATAGCCCTGAGCGACTTCCTTGGCGTCGTTTTCAAAACGTCTGAGGGAACCCAGTTTGCCCGTATAGATGACGATACCGTCACGGATCAGACGTATCTGGCAGTCCCTGACGATCTTGCCTTCAGTGACCATACAGCCGGCGATCGTACCGATCTTGGAGACCTTATAAGTCTTTCTGACTTCGGCCTGACCGATGACGACTTCTTCATATACCGGTGCCAGCATACCCTTCATGGCTGCTTCCATTTCCTCGACTGCCTTGTAGATGATGTTGTGTAAACGGATCTCGACACCTTCATCCTGTGCCTTCTTTCTGACGTTGGCATCCGGACGGACGTTGAAACCGTAAATGACCGCATGAGAGACCGATGCCAGGATGACATCCGACTCATTGATCGTACCGGCAGCTCTTCTTATGACGTTGACCTTGACACCGTCGACATCGATCTTGGAAAGTGAGGATGCGACAGCTTCTGCCGTACCGGTGACATCGGATTTGACGATGACCGGGATCTCCTTGACTTCGCCGCGGTCGATCTGGCTCTTCAGATCATCGAGCGTCATCGCTACCGATGCGTTACGATCTTTTTCCAGTTTCGCTCTGGCTCTTGCCTGGGCGACAGCTCTGGCATCTTTATCATCTTCAAAGACTTTGAAGTTATCTCCGGCGACCGGAACATCGTTGAGACCGATGATCTCGACCGGTGTGCCAGGTAAGGCTTCGCTTATCTCTTTGCCCATATCGTTGGTCATCTTACGGACCTTGCCATACGCCGTACCGACGACGACGGAATCAGATTGTCTTAACGTACCGTTTTGTACCAGCAACGTCGAGACAGGACCTCTTCCCTTATCGAGCTTGGCTTCGATAACAGTACCTGTCGCCAGCTTCTTCGGATTGGCTTTGATGTCTCTGACTTCCGCAACGACCAGTATCGTTTCTAAGATGTCCTGTACACCCATACCTGTCTTGGCGGAACATTCGACATAGATCGTATCGCCGCCCCATTCTTCCGGCATCAGTCCCAGTTCGGACATCGCATTTTTGACTTTGTCGGGATTGGCACCCGGCTTATCCATTTTATTGACTGCGACGATGATCGGAACGCCTGCCGCTTTGGCATGGTCGACCGCTTCGATCGTCTGAGGCATGACACCGTCATCTGCCGCGACTACGATGATCGCGATATCGGTGACGGAGGCACCTCTAGCACGCATGGCCGTGAACGCTTCATGGCCCGGTGTATCCAGGAATGTGACCAGCTGTCCGTTCACATTGACCTGATAAGCACCGATATGCTGTGTGATACCGCCGAATTCGCCTTCAACGACTCGGGAGTTACGGATGTAGTCCAGTAAAGTCGTCTTACCGTGGTCGACATGACCCATGATCGTTACGATCGGAGCACGTTCCACCAGGTCATTTGGATCGTCTTCTTCGGTATCGAGTAATGTTTCATCTTCCTGAGGTTCTTCTTTTGTTGCATCAACCCCGAATTCCATACATACCAGTTCGACGTTTTCATCGTCGAGTGATGAGTTGATGGTCACCATCTTGCCCAGCATAAAGAGGATCTTGATGACATCGCCGGAGTTCTTATGTAATTTGGAAGCCAGATCACCGACCGTGATCCCTTCCTGATAAGTTATCGCTTCGACTTTTTCATCGTGCTTTCTTTCGAAATTCTGATTACCTCTAGGTTTTCTGTTCAGATGTTTTTTATATGTCTGTTTCGCCATGGCAACCCTCCTTCTATTTATTCTTTAACAGTGCATCTTTGAATCCTTTGTCTAAGATCCCGACCACCTTGACGTTGTTTTTCCCGAGAGCCGAAGATAGCTGCTCCCCGGAATATTCATCGATGTGGTCGATCTTATAATAGTGACATTTCTTCTCATAGCGTTCTCTGCTTTTTTCAGAGATATCGGAAGCGATGAACAGGAGTTTTACCTTATCGATCCTGTTCAATACTTCCTCCCCCAGGACGGCCTTTCGTGCCCGATAGGCCAGTCCCAGAGTATTGAGTTTATCAGCCATTGATCACCTTCAAGATCTCTTCGTAGACCTCTTCCTTGATCTCTGTCTCCAGGGCACGGGAGAGGACTTTTTTCTTTCTGGCAAGTTCCAAAGCTTCCAGGCTCTTGGAGATATAGGCTCCCTTGCCGTTGAGCTTTCCTGTCAGATCGACTTTCACTTCCCCTTCCGGAGTCCTGACAATACGCAAGAGGTCCTTTTTCGGAAATGATTGGTTTGTCGCAAGACATCTGCGCATTGGGATTTTTTTCATGGATTAGTTCTCCTCGTAGTAGTCCTCGTATTCATCGAAGTCGATATCATCATCGTTGATCCAGGAATTTTCTTCTTCCATAGCTTCCATCTCTTCGATCTCTTCGAGTTCTTCTTCGGAATAGACAGGCTTGAAGTTCTCGTCGTATTCCTTCTTTTCCAGATCCTCCGCTCTTACACGGCGATCATCATCATCTTTCTTTCTTCTTCTCTTTGTCGGAGCATGCGTCTCTTCCTTCTTGGAAGCATCCGCAAAGTCTTCAAACTTCGATTTGTATTCGGTCTTCGGAGTAAGAGGCTTTCTAGGAGTCTTCTTCGGCTTTTCAGGAACCGGTTCAGGCTTGACTTCCTCTTTGACTTCTTCCTTGACAGGTTCAGCCTTGACTTCTTCGACGACAGGCTCTTCAGAAACTTCAACAGTTTCGACAGCAGCTTCTTCCATCTTGGATTCTTCAGCAGCCTTTGCCAGATTTTCCGTCGGGATCTCAACGACTTCTTCGACCTTGCCTTCATCCATCTCTTCGATGGTCGTTTCATCAAAGCCGGTATCCTGAGCAGCGAGTTCTTCTTCGAATTCCGCTTTCCTTCTGGCAGCCTCTTCCTGCAGTTCAAGGAACTTCTTCTGTTCTCTCTCCTTGATGATCCTTACCTGATCGGCACGGAAGTTCATGACTTCGTTGTCGACATCGATACCCAGTTCTTCGATCTCGGTCTTGGTCTTGATATCGATCTTTCGGTTGGTCAGCTTGACAGCCAGCTTAGCGTTCTTGCCGCGTTTGCCGATGGCAACGGAAAGCTTGTCATCATCAACGACAAAGACTAACGGCCTCTTGTTGTATTTTTCAGCCTCTTCGATGGCTTCCGGCGTAAGATCCGGATCTGTTAATTCATTGGCGTAGAAACACGCCTTGACTTCAGCCGGTGCTAAGGCATTCTTGACCAGTTCGCCGATATCATCGTTCCATTCAAAGACATCGACTTTTTCGCCCTTGATCTCACCGATGACGGCCTGGACTCTGGTACCCCTAGGACCTATGCAGGCGCCGATCGCATCGACGTCATCGTTCTTGGAATAGACAGCCATCTTGGTACGTTCGCCGGCATCTCTGGCGATCGCCTTGATCTCGACTAAGCCCTGTGCGATCTCCGGAACTTCCTTTTCAAACAGTCTCTTGACGAACATCGCATCGGCTCTCGATAAGACGACTTGCGAACCTTTGGAGTTCTTGGAGACTTCCTTGATGATGCAGCGGATGGACTGGCCTTCCCTGTACTGTTCGCCCGGGATCTGTTCCGATTTCAAAAGGATACCGATGGTATTCTTGATATCGACCAGGATGAACTTCTCTTCGATCGTCTTGATGATACCGGAGATCAGATCGAATTCCTTATCTTTGTATTCATCGTAAACTCTCTGCTTTTCATATTCCTTGATCCTCTGCTTGAGCATCTGCTTGGCAACGTTGATAGAAGTTCTGCCGATCTCCTTGAAATCGACTTCTTCTTCGATGATGTCACCGACCTTGCAGTCCGGATTGATCTTGATCGCCTCGGAATACAGGATATCGAGCGTCTCATCAAAAGTCTCGGTCTCATCATCGACGACGATCAGCTGGTGGTAGACATGCATCTCATTTTTTTCGATAGTGACTCTGACCATAGCTTCCGGCGCATCGATGTGTTTCTGATAGGTCTTGGCGATGGCTTCTTTGAGTGTTTCGATGATGAATTCAGGATCGACTTTCCTGTCTTCCTCAAAAAGCCTCATTCCGTCAATAAAATTCTTGTTTTTCAGACTAATGCCACTCATTTTTATTCTCCTTGTTAAAACTTAACAGCGTAGCGTACTTTTTTCGTTTTAGAATACTCGACAGAAACATCCTTTTCTCTGGTCTTTTCTTTCACCTTCAGGTTCATCACCCCGTTATTGAAAGAAGTCAGAGTTCCATAGTATTCGTTTTCCTTGGTCTTGACATAGATATATTCGCCAACGGCAGCCTCAACTTCTTCTTCATTTCGAATCGGACGTTCGACGCCGACCGTCGATACATCGAGGAAATAATTATCGGCAAATTCATCTTCATACTGATCCAGGAATGAAGAGATCTCACCCGATATCTTTTCCAGAGCATCCATGTCTAACTTCTCATCCAAGAGCACTATCAGCGTCTGATCTGACTTTCGATATTCGATATCGAACAGTTTCATGCCCTTCTCATTCACAAATTCCGTTAAAACGTTTCTGATCTTTTCTGTATTCATGTTCCTCCAAAACAACAATGAAGGAGCGATCTCTCGCTCCTTTAAATACATTAGTATAGTATCTTAAATCCTTTGATTTTTCAAGGAAAATCGGCGTTTTCAGCGTTTTGCCAGGCTCAGAAGCTTCAAAACCATGCGGACGACGAGTTCTCCGTCTTCCTTGCACCAGAATTCATGGACGCCATGGAAGTTCTGCCCGCCGGTACCAAGGTTCGGACATAAGATGCCGTTCCAGGTAAGAGAAGCGCCATCAGTCCCGCCGCGTATGGCCTGGGCTTTGAATTCCATACCGCATTCTTCCATCGCCTTCTTAACTAATTCGATCGGCTCCATATGGCCTTCGAACTTTTCCTTCATATTGCGATAGGAATCTCTCAATTTCAGATCGACCGCTTCATAGCCGTATTTCTCGTTCAACGTTCTTGCGATCTCTTCAAAATCTTTTTTCTGCTTCTGCAGCTTTCCCATATCGTGGTTACGCATGATGTACTGCATATGCGCTTTGCCGACCTCACCTTCAAGTCCCATCAGCAGATTGAAACCCTCATACCCGTCAGTCTTTTCCGCTCTGGCTTCCGGATCGGTCATCGCATGGAATTCATGAGCTACCTGTAAGGCGTTGACCATCTTGTCTTTGGCAGAACCCGGATGGACAGAGATACCGGTGATGTCGATGATGGCAAGTCGGAGGCCAAGCGGTCTTAGGAAGACAAAATAT
>JAZQIF010000119.1:0-10333 GCA_045540935.1 Erysipelotrichaceae bacterium
CGCAGCACCGCCACACCGTCATAGATGTGGGCCAGACGCATATTTTCCTGTTCGACCGGATTTTTGACTGCTTTCATCTCTTCGATGATCGAAGTCATATCGTAGATCTTGTTTCCTCTTCCCTTGATCGAAAGATACGTCTCATAGTTGACCTTGTTTTCATCGATCAGGATCTGCCTTCCGGAGATCTGTTTCAGGAAATCGTAATAGGAATCGTACGGACGAAGGATCACACCGTCATCATAAAGCTCTTCCAGTATCTCGGAGTCAAAGCGCTCGATATCGCAGAAGAGATACACTTCTTTGTCCAGGATGACCATATAGGACATGAAGACCGGTGTATGCAGGATATCATTGCCTCGTAGATTCAGAAGATAAGCGATCGATTCGAGATTGTTTACGATATGGACTTTGTCACCCAGACAGTAGCTGATCAGTTCGATCTTCTTTCTTCTTGATAGACCGGAATACTTCTCCTCGAGCTTCCACACCTTGTCTTTGGACAGAGGTGCTCTTCCTTCGATGAGATCGGAATAGATATCCTTGCTTAAGATCTTAAGACCTTGTTTTTTCAGCTCTTTGGCAAACTTCACGCCCGTGCGTCTGCCATCAAGCCCGACGGTCTTTCCCGCAAAGTTCTTCTTTAAGAAGGCGATCGGATCCAAAGCTCCGGCTGTGCCCAGTTTTACCACTTTAACGCCGTTTTCAAGGCATTGCCTGTCCGCCTGTAAGTGATAGCGTCCGTCGACAAAGATGTAGGTATCCTCCCTGCTGACAAGCAGTGTGGCAAGTGAGCCGGTAAAGCCGGAAAAGTATAAGATCGTCTTGAAATACTCAGGGACATATTCTGACATATGGTAATCGGAAGTGTTGAGATAGTAGACATCGATCCCTTCCTTTTCCATTGCCGTTTTTAAGCTTTTTAAGTGTTCTTTAACCATGTCTTAATATTATCATTTATGGCTTTAATATAGTATAATTATGAGTTGTATGAAAGAAGAAAAGGTATTAAACGAATCGCAGGAGCGATCGATAAATGATGTAAAAAGAAGAGCCCGCCGTCATCAGGAAAAGCGGGAATATTTTAAGGCGGAGCCCCGCTCCGTCCATATCGCCGGAAGTGCCGATACGAACTCTCTGAAACAGAGCGAAACAGCTGAAGCTTCAAAGGCCAGACACGCCAAAAAGAAATCCTCAGACTTCTCCAAGAGCCTGAATAAGGCCAAGGAAAGTCTGGCCGCTTCCTTTGCCGGCTTGAAGACCAAGGCTGATAAAACTTTGAGCGAAAAGCCGAAGAAAGAAAAGGTCCAAAAAACAAAGACCGCAAAAAAGAGTGAAACGACAGTGAAAGAAAAGACCAGAAAAACCGAAGCGCAGAAAGACCAGGCGCCTGTCAGAAAGACAAGGACCAGAAAAGTGAAACAGAAACGTCCGAAAGGCAAGACTGTCACCTTCATCTTTGCGATACTGACGTGCATCGTTCTGTTCCTGGGCATCTGCGGTGTCATCGGTGCCGGTTACTTCGCTTACAAGCTCTGCGAAGGCAAACCGGAACTCAAGGTCTCGGATCTGGTCTCCCCGGATTCTTCGACGATCTACGATTCCGATGACAACAAGATCATGGAACTGGGCATGTACTTAAGAGAGAATATCGACTATGAACGCATGCCAAACTGCCTGATCGATGCCTTCCTGTCCATCGAAGACTCCCGATTCTTCGAACATCCGGGCTTCGATATCCCGCGATTCACCAAAGCCATCCTGGCCAATATCCGTACCAGGGACTTCTCACAAGGCGGATCGACCATCACGATGCAGCTGATCAAGAACTCCTACTTCTCGATCGATGCGGACGATGAATCGACGATTGCTTCCAGAGAAGGCATGTCGGGCATCAAACGTAAGATGCAGGAGATCGTCCTGTCACTCGAACTCGAACTGATGACCGATACCAGGAAGCAGGACATCATCGCGATGTATATCAACAAGGTCAACTACGGAAACAACATCCGCGGTGTCGAAAAAGCTGCTCAATATTACTTCGGCAAATCGGCGCAGAACCTCAATCTTTCCGAATCCGCTTTCCTGGCCGGACTGATCAACGCGCCGAATGATTACAATCCATACAACGAGATGCACAAACACGACAACTACTATCTCGATCCCGATATGGATTATCTGCAGAATGCCTACGACCGCAGGGCGGAAGTCCTCGATCTGATGGTGATGCACGGTTACATCTCACAGGCAGAAGCGGATCTTGCCAACTCGATCCGCATCGAAGACCTCTTAGCCGGAGTTTCCGAAAACTTCCAGGAGGTCAACGATAAGTATCAGGCTTACATCGACGCCGTCATCGACGAAGTCGAAGAAGTCACCGGCGAATCTCCGTATTCGGTAGGCATGGAGATCCACACGAATATGAACGCCTACATGCAGGAATATATCTATGACATGCAGAACGAGGCAGACTACGTCGGACTCGAGTTCCCGAACGAACAGTGTCAGTCAGCGATCGTCGTCTTAGACAACCAGAACGGTGCCATCGAAGCTTTAGGTGCCGGACGCGGTGAGACCGACAAAGCCAGACAGTTCAACCGGGCGACCAAAGCTTATCTGAATCCGGGTTCCTCGATCAAGCCGGTCATCGATTATGCATTATGTATCGATCAGTTAGGCTATGCGACATCGCATACCTTCACCGATCAGCCTTATTACCTCTATGGCGGAAACGTCCTGATCTCCAACTATGATCACGCCTACTACGGCGACATGCTGATGACGGAAGCACTCGGACGTTCGCAGAACACTCCGGCCGTTCAGGCTCTGGCAGCCGTAGTCGATGAAAAAGGAGAAGAATTCGTCATCGATTATCTCAATTCGATCGGCTTCAAATTCGATTACTCCGACTTCGACTTACAGTTTGCCATCGGCGGAAACCGCTGTCTGGTCACTCCGCTGCAGCTGGCGGGCGCACACGCAATGTTTATGAACGGCGGACGCTACATCGCTCCGCATACCGTCAACTATATCGTCTATAACGACGGCAGAGATAACTTCATCGCCGATACCAAGGGCACGCAGAGGATCTCCGATGCGACTGCCTGGATGGTCGCTTATCTTGAAGAATACAACATGTCCGGAAGCTACTCCTCCCTTATGTGGTATTGCAAGAGATATCTCGATTATCCGCTGTATGGCAAGACCGGCACGACCGACTGGGCGGATGCTGGTCTGGATTATGGCATCCCGCAGGGTGCTACCAAAGACAGCTGGCTGCTCATGCAGACCAACAAATACACCATCTCCTGCTGGACAGGTTATGACCAGCTGGAAAAAGGAGCCTACTTCACATCCGGTGAATACCAGGAAAACACCAAGTCCAAGATCGTCACCAAGATCCTGGAACAGCTGGAAGAACATCACCTTGGTGAATATGATCCTTACAGACCTCTGGAAATGCCGGATTCCGTAACGGAATTCAGTCATGTCCGCGGCGCTTATCCGTATGCCTACTCCAATGGCGAATATGGAACAGTTACCGGCTACATCGCCAAGAAGACTCTCGAGGAACATCCTCTGGTATCGGTCTACGAAGCGATGGATGTGGCCAGAGAGAACAAGAAATACATCTCCGGCGGTATCGCCAACCTTAACGGTGCATATGACGGTTCGACCGTCTACGTCACCTTTGGTGTAGGCGGCGGCGAAAGCGGCTTCTGTGTCGGTGACGCCTGTGACCTGTCAACGACCAATGACTATGGCGAAACGACATATGCAGCTGGAAGGATCTGGTTCCCACACTGGACAGCGATCTATACGGGTGCTGCCCTTCCTCCGTATCTGTACACGATCTCTTCCGATACCGGCGAAGTCATCACCGGTGCAACGGAAGGAACCGAACTGTCGGAAGGCATCGGCGGAACCAGGGTCAATGTCTGTGTCACCCCTGCCGGGTCGACCTCACAAGCCTGCATCGCGCTTTCCGCAGGATAAAAACAACAAACCGGAAGATCACATTTCCGGTTTTCTTTTGGTCATAATAAAAAGCCAGATCGACTGGCTTTTCTTCGTTTTTAATCAGGACGCTTTCTGGCGACGATATTGATCGGCACTCCTTCAAAACCGAAGGCCTCTCTGAGCTTGTTTTCAATGTATCGCTCATATGAGAAGTGCAAGAGTTCTGGATCATTACAGAACAAGACGATCGTACAAGGCGCACTTGAGACCTGTGATGCATAGTAGATCTTGAACTTCTTGCCGTTATGCGGCTTTGCCGGATTGGCAAGCTGGGCATCGAGTATGACCTCGTTGAGAATGCTGGTCTGGATCCGCTTGTTCAGATTCTCATAGACCAGATCGATCAGCGGCAGCAAGGTATCCACCCTTTTTGACTGCTTCGCGGAAATAAAGGCGATCGGCGCATAATCCAGATAGACAAACTGTTTGCGGATCTCCTTGGTGATATTAGCCATCGTCTTGTCGTCTTTCTCGACAAGATCCCACTTGTTGTAGACGATGATGACGCCCTTCTTCGCTTCATGGGCAAGACCGGCGACATGCTTATCCTGTTCGATGATACCGGTCGAACCGTCCAGTAAGACCAGAGCGACATCACATCTTTCGATCGCTGCTTTGGCACGTAAGACCGAATACTTCTCTACGGATTCGTAGATCTTTCCCCTCTTGCGTATGCCGGCCGTATCGATGACGACGTAATTCTGACCGTTGGCCTCAAAGACCGTATCGATCGCATCTCTAGTCGTTCCTTCGATATCGGAAACGATGACTCTTTCCTGTTTCAGGAAGGCATTGGCCAGAGAAGACTTGCCGACATTCGGCCTGCCGATCAGGGCAAAACGAATCATGCCTTCGTATTCTTCTTCGCTTTTTTCCGGCATGAGTTCGACGACCTTATCGAGAAGATCACCGATACCGATGCCATGTACGCCGGATACAGCGATCGGATCGCCGATCCCCAGCGCATAGTATTCATAGATGTCCGCCAGTTTGGTGGAATCATCGATCTTGTTGACTGCCAGGATGACCGGCTTTTTGGAAGCCCGCAAAAGCCTTGCGATATATTCATCGTCATCCGACATCCCGCTTCTGCCATCCGTCAGGAAGATGATGACGTCCGCCTCTTCGATCGCGATCTCGACTTGCGCATTGATCTCTTTCTGGAAAGGTACATCATCGATCTGGATACCGCCGGTATCGATCAGACGGTAAGTCTTGGACAGCCACTGGCAATCGCCATAGATGCGGTCTCTTGTCACGCCCGGAGTATCTTCGACGATGGATACTCTTTGTTCCAGCATCCTATTAAAAACTGTCGACTTACCGACATTGGGTCTACCAACGATTGCGACAGTTCCATCTATCATGTTTAATCTCCTGTTTTTTCTTTTATGATCTTCAGGACCGCATCGACGACCTCCTCAATCGTCATATCGGAAGTATCGATCTCGATCGCATCTTCCGCCTTTGTCAGAGGTGAATGTTCACGATGCATATCCTGATAATCTCTCTTTTTGATGTCCTCAAGGATCGTTTCGTAATCCGCTTCCAGGCCATTCTCCTGATTCTGCAGGACACGTCTTTGTGCCCTTGCTTCAGCGGAAGCGACCATATAGATCTTGACCGGCGCATCCTTCAGAACGACAGTGCCGATGTCTCTGCCATCGAGGATATATCCCCCGTTCCGGCAGATCTTCTGCTGCATCTTTACAAGAGCAGCACGGCATCCCTGCAGTTTTGAAACATCGGAAGCACCCATCGAGATCTCGTCGGTGCGGATCGCTTTTGAGACATCTTCTGATTCCAAGATGACACTGCCATCGGCAGGCATCTCAAGATCCATCGCATCGATCATTGCGACGATCTTTTCTTCATCATCCAGGGCAATGCCCTCACGGATCGCTTTCAAAGCGACCGCTCTGTACATTGCACCGGTATCCAAATGTGTATAACCGAGGATCTTCGCCAGTTCATCGGCGATCGTCGATTTACCTGCGGCACTTGGCCCGTCGATCGCGATATTGATCCTCATCAGATGACACCCTTCGTCTTTAAGATATAGAAGACGATCAGACCTAAGACCGCGACTAAGACGATGATCAGGACGATCAGGATGATATTGAGGATGGTGTTGGAACCGTCTTCTTCATCATCTTCGATCTCTTCTTCATCATCATCTGTCGTTACGACAAACGGGATCGTGTTGGATACGGTATCTCTGGTCGGTTCAGCTTCAAGTTCCTTGAGGTTCTTGATCTCAACGACTTCTTCTTCGTTTTCTTCTTCCAAAGCCTTGGTTAAGACCGGATGTTCTTCCTTCACCGGTTCTTCATAGACCGGTGCCGGTGTCGCTGTGACGACCTGTTCCGGAACCTTTACCGGCTCTTCTTCGATCGCATCGATCTCATCCATGATCTTGGCGATCTCCATGGAAACGGTATTGGAGAATTCTTCATCGGAAGTCTCTTCTACTGCTATCTCTTCGACCGGTGCTGCAGCCTTGACTTCTTCGAGCTCCGGATGTCTGACTTCATTGACCATGTTGTTGGTCAGCTGCGAGATCGTCAGATCGCCGTTCAGTGTGTTGTACTGATCGACTTCTGCCATCATGTCGGACAGATAGGTATTGGTCTCTGCTTAATGATCTGCCATGTGATTGTCGACAAAATCATCGATCGGCAGTCTTGGCGTTTCGATCTCTTCTCTGACTTCTTCTTTTGCCGGCTCTTCTTCGACGACTTCAATGGATTCCGTCTCTTCGATCGGCTCTGCGCTAACATGTTCTTCGATCACAGGCTCCTCGACGAGTTCCGCTGTCTGAACTTCTTCTTCTGTTTCTTCGACAGGGACTTCGATAACTGCTTCTTCGATGACCGGAGCAGCTTTTTCGACGTTTGAAGCGACGAGTTCTTCCTGCTCGGCCTTTTCTTCCGCTTCCTTGTATAAAGCTTCGATCTCAGGGCTCGGTCTGTAGTAACCCGGATAAACGACTTCTTCGCTTTCCTGTACTTTTTCTTCAACGACCGGAGTCTCATAAGTCGGCACTTCATCCTGAATGAGCGGTGCAGTATAGACAGGTTCTTTAACGACCGGTTCTTCCTTCTTGGCATAATCGATGTTTGTGTATGGTGCCAGGTATGGAGTCTCATCGATCAGAGGCTTGACTTCTTCTTCAGTTTTCTTGATGATCGGTTCATCGATCACAGGAGCTTCATAGACCGGAGTATCGATGAGAGGTTTTACTTCCGCAGTGGAAGCGATCGATACTTCTTCGACCTGTTCGACAGCCGGAGCGGAGACTTCGCTTTCCTGTCTGACCGGCTGATTCTCATTGGCAAATTCCTGGATCTGCTTCTCCAGCTCCGAGCTCTTGAAAGACTCGACGAGGGCCTCGATCGGCGTCTCTTCGAAATCCGTCCAGGTATACTTCGGATCGGTCTCTTCTTTGACCTCTGGTACTGCGGCAGGTTCTTCTGCCGGCATTTCAAAAGCCGGTGCAGCTTCTTCTGTCTTGTTCTGTGAGGAAAGCAGTTCCGTAATGGAATTTAATCTATCTTCATAGTTGGAAAGATCTTTTGTCTGTAAAGAGGATTCTTTGTCATTCGCCAGAGAATCTCTCAGTTCAGCAAATTTCTGTGTTCTTGTTAATCTAGGCACAACAAAACCTCCAAAATTTTAATACCTAAAAATTATATCATAAGTACCATCAAAGATAAATAAATAACATAGCTTCACATAATGTAAAAAAGGCTTTATTTAAGCCTTATTTCGCCTCTTCAGCAGCGGTGAGATCCGCTTGTAGAGAGTCAGTGTCAGTACATCGACGATCACTGCCTTGATCAGATTGAACGGCAGCACACAGCACAATACGAAGCTGAGTTTGTCATGGATGATCGGAAAGATCTCCGTTCCCATGGCTATGATCGCCTCCAGAGGCATATGGTACATGTTCACATACGCCGGAATGATGAAGAAGTAGTTTCCGATCGTCGCACAGACCGCCATCAGCAAGGAAGAAATGATCAGAGCCTTCAAGGCACCCTTCTTCGTCTTCTGTGACTGATAGATCAAAGCCGCCGATACGCAATAGATGCTGGAAAAGCTGAACGCTGCCATCTCCCCGACGAACGCCGTCGAAGTCGGCTTGAGCAGTAACTTGATCAGGATCTTGACGGCCTGTATGAGCAGTGCCGGCAGCGGACCTAAGGCAAACGCGCCGATCAGACATGGTAAGTCGGAAATATCCAGCTTGTAGAAGCTCGGTGCGATCAGGATCGGAAAATCCATCAGCATCAGCACCGCAGCCAAAGCGCCAAGAATGGCGATCATCGTGATGTTTTGAACAGACAATACTTTTTTCAAAATAAAAAAACCTCTCTCATCCTGACTGTACAGTCGCCGCCTGAATCTCACAGGCTCTGCCTTACGCTCGCGGGGTATACCGCCGATCGAGGAATTTCACCTCGCCCTGATGTTTCTATGAAAAAATAATAACACCTAAAAGGTGTAAAATAAAGTTGTATGATCAACAGACTTCAAGAGGCGCTCGATCGCGCGAACAAGATCGTTTTTTTCTCCGGAGCAGGCATGTCGACTGCCTCCGGCATCCCTGATTTCCGCTCGGCAACAGGTCTGTACAAGAACGTCTATCGGGCGGAAGAAATGCTGTCACATACCTTCTATGAGTACAAGACGGAAGAGTTTTTCGAGTTCTACAAAGAAAAGATGCTCTTCCCTGACGCCAAGCCGAATTATGCCCACGAGTTCATCGCGAAACTGCAGGATCACAAAGATGTCTCTGTCGTCACCCAGAACATCGACGGGCTTCATCAGGCAGCCGGTTCCAGGAAGGTCTATGAACTTCACGGCTCGGTCTTACGAAATTACTGCAGCCGCTGCCACAAGTTCTTCGATCTTGACTACATCATCAGCAGCAACGGCGTACCAAGATGCGACCATTGCGGTGCCGTAGTCAAACCGGACGTCGTCCTTTATGAAGAAGGCCTTGATGAAGAGGTCATCACCGGTGCCGTACGGGCGATCGCCGCTGCCGACTTGCTTGTGGTGTGCGGCACATCCCTTGTCGTCTATCCGGCGGCTGGCTTCATTCGCTATTTCAATGGCGACACTCTGGCCATCATCAACCGCGATGCGACATCCTATGATGCCAATTGCGATATCGTCATCCACGACGATCTGGTAAAGACATTCAGACAGTTAAAGATCCGGGACTAGCCCGGATCTGTTTTTTATCGGATGAAGTGTGTGGAATATTCCTTTTCGATCTCAGGTTCTTTGAGATCGTTTTCTTTTGCGAGCTTTCGCATCTTGAGATAATATGCCATGTTGCGGCCGAGATTGCGCATCGTCTGCATCGCCTCTTCATCTTTCAATGCATCTTCGCCATTGAAGCCGTGCGGATCGTTCCAATAGGTCGAAGTGATGACAGGCATGCCGGAGATCGAGAAGAACTTCTGCATCATGTCGTTGGTCGTGATGTTGCCGGCTCTTCTGGATGCGGCGATCGAGGCAGCCGCTTTCATATTCAAAGAAGACTTGCCGGGATAGGAATAGAAGAAACGGTCAAGGAACGACATCAGTGAGCCGCTTGCACCGGCATAGTAGACCGGTGAGCCCACCAGAAGCCCATCGCAGTCTTCAAAGAGCTTCTGCGCTTCATTGACGATGTCTTTCCTGATGCAGCCCTCTTTGTTCCTGTGGCAATAGCCGCAGGCCATGCAGGAAGGACAGTCGGCCGGGACATCGACCCATACCGTTTCGATGCCTTCCTCATTGAGGATCTTTTCAACTTCATGCAGACCTGTATATGTGGTCCCCTTCTTATGCGGGGAACCGTTGATGATCAGAACTTTCATTTAAAACTCCTGTGTCGCTTTGACCGCCTTGACCCAGCGGTCATAACGTTTTACGACTTCCTCGTGTTCCATGCTCGGCTCATAGCGCTCGAAACTTTCTTCCTTGAAATCATCCATCGAATAGAAATCGACGGCCAGACCGGAAAGCCTTGCGGCACCCAGAGCTGTCGTTTCAGCTAACAGCGGACGGATGACCGGGATCTCCAGGATGTCGGACTGGAACTGTACCAGCAGCTTGTTGACGCTGGCACCGCCGTCGACTTTGATAAAGCGGATCCTTTCGTTGAGATCTTCTTCCATGACATCGATCAGATCCTTGGACTGGAAGGCCATCGCTTCGATCGAAGCTCTTGCCAGATGTCCGCGGTTGGTGCCTCTGGTCAGACCGAATATGGCGCCCTTGCACTTATCGTTCCAGTACGGAGCGCCAAGGCCTG
>JAZQIF010000120.1:0-7029 GCA_045540935.1 Erysipelotrichaceae bacterium
TGCTTACCAGGAACGGGAAACACTATGATGATAGTTCCTATTGGACTGGCAAACACATAAAGTGGATCAGCTCTGTCCATTTTGAAGAAGAACTGCTCAATGAGACCTTAGCCGAATACATGATCGAGTATTATCATCTTGCAGACAGGATATCGAAACTTGATGAACGCATCGAAGAGATCTCCCAAAAAGAGATCTATATCGAAAAAGTCAATAAGCTCAAGTGCTTCATCGGCATCAGGACTCGTACTGCCCTGTCTTTGATCGTTGAGACTTCCGATTTCAACAGATTTTCCAAAGGCAATATCTACGCTGCCTATCTTGGACTTATACCGGGTGATGATTCCTCAGGTGATGATGACAACAAGCTTGGCATAACCAAGGCAGGAAACAGACATTTGAGACGACTGCTGATCGAATCTGCTCAATGTTTTACCAGAGGAAAGATCGGTCATATCTCTGTCGATCTGAGACAAAGACAGTCTCTGTGTTCATCCGAAGTCACTGCCTATGCCAACAGGGGAAATGAGCGTTTAAGAAGAAAGTATTATAAGATGATCGCCAAGGGAAAGAAGTTCAATGTGGCAAAGACGGCAATAGCCAGAGAACTGGCCTGCTTTGTGTGGGGGATGATGGCCGATCATATTACGCTGGCACATTAGTATTTGGTTCCATCTTTATCGTATTTACGTATCAGCTTTAAAAAGAGTTTATTTACAAAACAGAAGAATCAAGGACATCAGCCAGGAAATTTCACATGGATGGTTAAAGTCATTCACGATCTTTCTATGTTGACGATCCTTACAAGGAATCGATTCACGTTAATAGACACAAGAGACTTGCGGCGCAACCATTGACCTGAGGGTAGCCAATCCCCGTATAACAGAGTGGCCAACTGCCGTAAAACTGTAATAAGTTGAAGTTTCCTGTCTTATGTCCTTGATTTATAAAACACTATAGAAAAACGAAGTCAGAGTATGAAGATATCTACACTTGACATTCGTCATTACATAACAGAAAGAGGAAAAAATAATGTGGAGTGATTTCAATACGGCCGATTATAACGGCATGATCGCTGAGACCATCGACATCAAGGGAAAAGATGATGAGCCCCTTCGTGTCTATTATTCGCATCCTTTGAAGAAAAAGGATGTGCCTTCTTTGGTCCTGATACCGCATATGCCGGGCTGGGACGAGTATTGCAGAGAGGCATCGAGAAGATTCACGGAACACGGCTATGCGGTGGTGTGTCCCGACATCTACCAGGACTTCGGTACCGGCAAGCCGAGTGAAGTTTCCGCAAGGATGCGTGAACAAGGCGGTGTCAAAGATGGAAGTGTCATGGAAGACGTCGAAGCTTGCATCGACTATCTGAAAGGCCAGGAAGAGTCCAATGGCAAAGTCGGTGTCATCGGCATGTGTTCCGGCGGACGCCATGCCTTCTTGGCAGCCTGCAGCATCGAAGAAGTCGATGCGGCAGCCGACTTATGGGGCGGCGGTGTCATCATGAAGGAAGAAGAGCTTTCGCCTTCAAGACCTGTTTCACCGATCGAATGTGTCGACGGACTCAAGTGTCCTTTGATCGGTATCTTCGGCAATGACGACCGTCATCCGGACGCCAATGAGGTCAATGAGACCGAAAGGATACTGAAGGAAAAAGGAAAGGACTATGAATTCCACCGCTACGACGGTGCGGGACATGGCATCTGGTACTACGACAAGCCGATGTATCGGCAGGAAGCGGCGATGGATTCCTTCAACAAGGTCCTGGAGTTTTTCGATAAGAATCTGAAGTAGATGTATAAGGGGCCTTTTACGATCATGGTCAAGCCGATCGGTTCGGCTTGTAACATGGCTTGTAAGTACTGTTACTACCTGGGCAATGATCTGAGTAAGCGTCAGCCGATGTCCTATGAGACACTGGAGCTACTGATCAAAGAGTATTCTGGCGCATCGCAGGGTGACATTTATTCTTTCATATGGCACGGTGGGGAGCCGACGCTGCGCGGTCTTGATTTCTTCAAAAAGGCCGTAGAGCTGCAGAAGAAGTATCTGCCTGCCGGTAAGAAGTGCTGGAACAACTTGCAGACCAACGGTCTTTCTCTGAACGAAGAGTGGTGTGCCTTTTTGAAGAAGGAGTCTTTTGATGTCGGTCTTTCGATCGACGGGACAAAGCTCATCCACGACTCTTACCGCAAAGATGCTTCGGGCAACGAGACTTATGATCGTATAAAGGAAAACATACAGCTTTTAAAAAGATACGGGATACGTCCCGACCTGTTATGTACGGTCAACGCTATGACCTGCAAAGATCCCTATGGGGTCTATCATTCCCTGAGAGATCTCGATACGGGCTGGATACAGTTCATCCCGATCGTCAATTTCAAAGAGGACAAGACACTCGATGAAGATTCTGTGGATGTCAAAGCCTATGGGGACTTCCTATATTCGATCTTCCATCAGTGGTTCTATAAGGACAGCGATAAGCTGGGCATACAGCTGTTCATGGAGATGCTGCTGGCATACTCGGGAAGAAGACAGACCTTATGCTGGTTACAGGAAGAGTGCGGCAATGTGCCGGTCATCGAGTCGGATGGCAAGGTGTATTCCTGCGATCACTTCGTCAATGAGAGACATTTCATCGGCGATCTTCATGAAACGGCTTTATCTTCCATTATGGAAAAGCAGGAATCTTTCGCTAAACGCAAGAGCACATTGAGTGAAAAGTGTCTGCAATGTCCGTTTCTGTTCCTGTGCCATGGCGGCTGCATCAAAGACAGAGATGAAAACGGAAACAACGTCCTGTGCGATGCCTATCTGCCGCTTTTTGAAAAGACTGCCGAGCCGATGGAAAAGGCTGTGCAGCTGATGAAACAAGGAAAAAGCCTTCCGCAGGCGACAGCTGTTTTAAAGAAGGAAAGAGATCTTCTCTGGAAGGACGTCAAAGGAAATGCTTTGTGCCCGTGCGGCAGCAAGAGAAAGTATAAACATTGCTGTAAGAGCTGATAAAACGAAACCGTCGCAATGACGGTTTTCATGTGGCAGAGATGATCTGAAGAAGAGTGATCTGCCTTTTATTGACGCTGTGATCAGGAAACCGGAACAGTCTTTGTCTATGCGCTGCGCTTTCTGGCCGGTGCAGCCATCTGTGCATATTGTTCATCATTCAGTTTAGGAGCGTCTTCATCAAAAAATGACAGGATGATTTGAGGCTTCTTCAAGTTCGCGGAGTTTTTCTTGATCAAGGTCTTTGTCTTTTGGAAAACCGATGCGGATGATATCTTCTTTGTTTTTCATAGTCTGTTTTTAGATACTTTAGGTATATCAAAGCACAGATCGTATCTGTATCGGGGATCCGCAAAAGAATATTCAAAGACTTCCTATATTATTTGAAGAAATGTGTCGGATGCCCAATGGAAGATTGTAAAATGTTGAGTGATGAAAGAGTATCGGAATTATATTTTTGATCTGTATGGAACGCTCGTCGACATCCATACGGATGAATGGAAAGATTCGTTCTGGAAAAAGGTCGTTTCGATCTTCTTTTGTCATGGCGCAAAGTATGATGCAAGGCAACTCAGGGATTCTTATTTTTCAAAAGTAAGAGAACTGGAAGATCTGAAAAAAGAAACAGCACACCATGTCGAGATCGATCTGCGGGAAGTCTTTGCGGATCTCTATCGCTTCAAAGGGGTGGCTGCGGATGAAGATCTGATAAGGGAAACGATGGAAGCTTTTCGAAAGGATTCTTTGACCCATTTAAGGTTATATGCCGGAGCGAAAGACCTCTTGGATATGCTGAAGAAAAAGGGGAAAGGTATCTATCTTCTGTCCAATGCCCAGGAGGTCTTCACTTTGAAGGAATTGAAAGATCTTGGCATTTACGAGGACTTTGATGATATCTTCATCTCTTCTGTGATTGGCTATAAAAAGCCGGATCCGACTTTCTTTAGGGCTTTGATCGATAAACATTCTCTGGATGTCAAAGATTCTTTGATGATCGGCAATGATCCGTATTGCGATGTTCAGGGAGCCTTAGATGTCGGCATGGATGCCTGCTATATCAGGTGTAAACTTTCGCCAAAAGAAAGCTGTGATATCAGACCGACGTATTATCAGGATGGTATGGATCTGAAGGCTTTGAAGCGAAAGATCGATAGAAGCATTCGATGATCGTGATCTTTTATGAGTATAATTGTGATAAGTGAGGTGGTGTTATGAAGCAATATCTGGATCTTTGCCGTGAAGTTTTGGAACATGGCGAACAAAGAGGAGACAGGACCGGAACGGGTACGATCTCAAAATTCGGTTATCAGATGCGGGTCAACCTGGAAGACGGTTTTCCTTTGCTGACGACGAAAAAAGTATTCTACAGAGGCATCTTTGAAGAACTGTTCTGGTTCTTGAAAGGAGAGACCAACATCCGTCCTCTGGCATTGAAGAATGTCAAGATCTGGAATGACTGGCCTTATGCCAAGTATAAAAATTCACCGGAATATCAGGGTGAGACGATGGAAGAATTCATCAGGAAGATCTGCGAAGATGAAGCCTTTGCCGATAAGTGGGGCGATCTGGGCCCCGTTTATGGCAAGCAGTGGCGCAACTTCGATGATTCCGGTGTCGACCAGATCAGGAATCTGATCGAAGGTCTCAAGAACGATCCGTATTCCAGAAGACATCTGGTCGTGGCTTATAATCCTGCCCAGGTCGAAAACATGGCTTTGCCGCCTTGTCACGCTTTCTTCCAGTTCTATGTCTCTGCCGATAAGAAGAAGCTCTCCTGTCAGTTATACCAGAGATCGGCCGACTTATTCTTAGGCGTACCGTTCAATATCGCTTCCTATGCATTGCTGCTGGCGATGGTCGCGCAGGTCTGCGGCTATCAGCCTTACGAATTCATCCATACGTTCGGCGATGCCCATATCTATCTCGATCATATTGAGCAGATCAAGGAACAGCTCTCGAGAGAACCGAGACCTTTGCCGAAACTGTGGCTCAATCCGGAGATCAAAGATATCTTCGATTTCACGATCGATGATGTGAAAGTCCTGGACTACGATCCATGGCCTGCCATCAAAGGGAAGGTGTCGGTCTGATGATCAGCTTTTCGGTCGCTTTCGATCCCAACAAGGGGATCGGTATCAGAGGGGCACTGCCCTGGCACTTGAAGGATGAACTCAAGATCTTCAAGCGCAATACCATGTATAAGAACATCCTGATGGGTCAGACGACTTATGACGGCCTGCCAAGGAAACTGGCAGATCGCTATATCACCGTCGCTTCCATCGATCCCGATTATCATCCGCAAGATGCACAGGTCACCAATGACTTAAAAGGTTTCTTAGAGGAACACAAGGACGATGAGACGGAATACATCATCTGCGGCGGTGCATCGATCTTCAATCAGGCCTATCCGTATGCGAAGAAAGCCTATGTCTCTTTCGTGAAAGAGGAATACGAAGTCGATACCTGGTTCAATGTCTTTGAGATGGAAGACTGGGATATCGTTTTGGAGGAGGATCATCCGGATTTCATCTATCGCGAATTGATAAGAAAAACAGAAGAATAAGTTAAAGAGGGAAACAATCCCTCTTTTTCTTACGGAATTCATCTTTTCTTCAGATGAAATTCACATAACTTTTTTAAGATGGAATCAATAAAACGTCGCAAAAAGGAGAAACAAGATGACTGAGATCGTAAAAGAAGATAATGTAACGGAAACTGACGAAGATAATACACAGGATAACAGACCGGAAGTTCCTGCAGATGAAAACGGCAGACCTTGTCCGCCGCATCATGGTCCGCACGGTCATATGCCGAAAGACAAAGACAGTGAGCGTCCGGAACCGCCGAAAGATGAAAACGGCGATCCGTGTCCGCCGCCTCACCATGGTCCTCATGGCGGTCCGCACGGCCCAAGACCTGAAGAAACAGAAGAAACACAGCAAGATGAAGAAGCTGTTCCTGAAAACATCGAGACGGCGGAAGTCTGATCGATCAGTGAGTGAAAGGAGGAAAACAGAATGTCCTATTGTCCATATTGCGGAAGACAGGTCGATGATGATATGTCTTTCTGTCCGAGCTGCGGTGCAGCTTTGAATTCGGAAGTCAGATCCTATACGGTGAATGATACGATCATTTCCAATACCGGTAACTATAAGATCTATATCACCGGGATCGGTCTGGCGAAAAAGGCCGATGTGATCGATCTTCTGGAAGACACCTTAGGTTATACGACCGCTTCGGCGACCAATCTGATCAACAACATTCCGGTACAGATCGCCGGCAATCTGTCATTGAAACAGGCGGCAGTGATCGCCCAGGCTTTTGAAGAGTATGGTGTCGATCTTTCTGTCACCAACGGCGATGAATATGAGGACATCTCATCACAGACTTCCTCTTCATCCCTGTTCAATTCCGATGGTTCGTTCTTAGCTTCGGCAGCCCTGGTCTTAGCTACGATCTCAGCAGCCAATCGCTTACGTGCCATCAATAAGCCGAAGAAGCCTTCTTTGATATCGAGACTTTTCCATTCCCTGTTCGGCGTCAACCGCCGACCGCCCGTCCATGTACGAAGGACGATCCGGCCAAGGAACTATCGCTTCAATGAAGTTCCGAACAGACCTGTTGTACGTCAGAAACTGACACCTTCCGGCTTCCTTTCGCAAAAACCGCAGAATGCACGAAGGGATACAGGCCACCAAGGCGGTCCTTCCTTAGGACATGGTCCGGGAAAACATAACGGCCATGGCAGAGGCGGAAGAAAATAAATAATTCGTCGTTTTTTCTATATGCCGGAAGGGGAGCGCTTGCGCTCCTTTTCCTTATATCCGCTGAGTGTATGAGCTGAAAGCGGAGTCGGGAATAATGGTATAATGCAGATGTAAAAAAGTCTTTAGGTTAAATGTCAAGTAATTGAGTTTACCTGGTTTGTTTGGTTCTTTGAAAAATGTGCACTATGAAAACAACTTTTCTATAAAAAAGTCAGAAAATGATGGATGATGTTGTCCTAGCTCTTATGAGCCAGAT
>JAZQIF010000121.1:0-5751 GCA_045540935.1 Erysipelotrichaceae bacterium
TTTCCACGTTTTATTTAAGAGACCAACAAAAGCAGGCATTGCCTGCTTTGTTAGGAAGATATCTCACGCAGCTGTTGTTTGAAGCTGCTGCTTATAATCGTTATCCTTTTCTTTTTTGTTTCTTGTGATGATCGCAAGTGCGAGGTTGATGATCATGATGATGACCATCATCAGAGTGTATCTATCGATGAGGATCATCGGGTTTCTCATATCTTCGGTCAACAGGAAGAGGATGATGGAGACGATGGCGGGTAAGAGACCGAGGAACTTGGATCTTCTTCTGACTTCTTCGTCCTCTTCTTCAGTGCTGTTTTCTTCGATAGATACTTTGTCGAGGTCATCCTGGTTTTCTTCATCTTCTTCTCTGTTTTTGAAGAAGGTGATGGCCATGATCAGGGCAACTACTGCCGTTACGATCGTGGAGAGAAGGTTTACTAATGCCCAGGATGCGGGTTGCGCTTCTGCCGTTTCGTACTGTGCCAGAGGAGCTTCGTTCTCAGCGATCTCGAAGACTTCTTCGATCGTCTCAACGGGAGCTTCTTCGATCTCTACGATCTCTTCAGCAACTGTAAGAGCCGGAGCGTTGTCAGCGGCGACCGCGACGATCTCGATAGCTTCTTCTTCAACTGTTGCAACTTCGGGTGCTGCCTGCGGAGTTGCGTTGTCAGCGATTTCGATCTCTTCTACTTCTGTAGGAGTCGGGTCGTTATCGTTGTTGTTTGTGATGACTTCAACGATCTCTTCTTCTACGATCGGAGTCGGATCTTCAGTTACTTCTGATACTTCTATTACCTCGACTTCCGGTTCCGGCTGTACTTCCGGTTCGGTGAGAAGATCCATTTTTTCAAGCATTTCCGGTTCGGTCGGCATCTGCTTGTAGTCTGCCTCGTATTTTTCGACGTATTCAGCTTCAGGTCCTCTTCTGAAGAAGCTGTAGGTATACAGTGAGAACATGTCGACGGGATCTCTTCTGTCGGTCGTTCCTTCGTTGTAGGAAGCGATCTGAGATACACCCTTGTACCAGACGTTTTCCGAATTGACGGCAGTCGATGTGAACATCGTCAGGGTGGGGTACCAATATCCGTTTACATATCCGTCGATGTATTTGTAGAAAGCGCTGCTGGAATATCCCATTGCTTCCGACTCGCTGATCGTCTGGATCGTGTCGTTCTGATCGACTTCGATCGTTTCCCATTCAGCTAAGACGGTGTGTTCTCTGATGTCTTCGTTGTTGAGAAGATCATCGAGATCGTTAGGCATATATCCGTCATAGACGGCTTCCTCATCGAAGAAGAAATGCATGTTCATGACTTTGACAGTATTTCCGGATTTTTCTTCCGCTTCGGTAACCTTGATCGTTGTGGCTTTATTAGCCTCGACAGTCGGTTCATAATCGGCCGGCAGTTCGCTTACATCGTCGGTTTTTGTCTGGGGACCTTTTTCAGCATGTTTCTCGATTTTTGCCTGTGACTCTTCATAAGCTTTGATCTGCTGCTCATTTTCTTCGACCTTGGCGTCTTCTGCGGCGTTGTGCTGTTCGACTTCGGCAACTTCCATTTCATATTCCTGCTGCAGGATTTCGTTGTATTCGTCGACCTGTTCGTTGTACAGTTCGATCTGTTCATTTGCTTCGTCGATCGATAAGCCTTCCGTATCAGGCTGCTGAGGAAGCTGCTCGACATTTACAGTCGCTTCTTCATTCATCACCTGATCGGTATTATCTTCTTCCGCAAAAACACTGGAGGTGAAGAAGTTGAATCCTAAGAAAGCAACGATGACCATAATAAGTATTCTAGCAATCAGTTGAGTTTTGTTGTTTTTCATGTTTGTTTTCTCCTTTGAGTTATCTTCCTTTTGTGACTTCATTGTATAAAGAGGTCACAATAAAGATTAGTCTAAAATATATCAAAAGAAGGGTAAATCTATTATTTTCTTTGTTTATTTTTTAAATAAATGGCCAAAAACGTACTGATTTGGCTTCAATTATGACAAATAAGGCGATTTTTAATGTTTGAGATAAGCAGATCAGGTCTATGTGGATGATAAACAATTAAGCGAGAAAGACTTCTCATACGAGAGAGGATCTCTGATCGTCATACTGCGCGATTCTTTCCTCAACACTTTGACGGAAGGCGAACACACCCTGAAAGTATCGTTTGCGGATGGGGATGCCATTACGACCTTCTATGTGACAAAAGGCCAGGTCAGGTTGCGCTATGTAATGCCGTTGATGGATGTTGAATAAGCGTTTTAGCGCGAATACATTAAAAAAACAAAAGGGTCGTTACGCTAATGTAACGGCCTTTTAGATCGGTAAGATGACTTCAAAGCGACTCTTTGATTTCTTCTTAAATTGGCATATAATGCAGTTAGATATGGCTAACTATCTGATCTTGATCTGAACACAAGAAAGATCGCTTTCCGTTTAAGGACGATCGTGTATCGATTTGGAATATGGGGTGTTTCGGTGTGCTGGTAAGGAGGAAATGATATGTCAAGACATGACGAGATACAAAGTTCTTATAAAACACTAGGCAAGATCGGCACGATGTACGATGGCATCGTGACCCGCTCCACATTGCTTGGAAAGCTGATGGACAGCGTGATCTGGGGACTTGATGATCAGAAATCCGCCAAATGGATCAACGACGCCCTTGCGCCGATCCCCGCTGATTATGCGGGAAGCTTACTGGAAGTTCCGATCGGCACCGGCGTATTGACGATGCCGCTCTATAAGAGTTTGCCAAAAGCTGATATAACCTGTCTTGATTACTCTGCCGACATGATGGAACACGCGAAAAAGCGGGCTGCCGCAATGAATATATCGAACGTTTCCTTCGTGCAGGGCGATGTGGGAGAACTTCCTTTTAAAGATGAGAGTTTTGACATCGTTGTCTCCCTCAATGGTTTTCATGCCTTCCCGGATAAGGATGCGGCTTTTAAAGAGACCTGTCGTGTGCTTAAGCCCGGCGGAATATTCTGCGGCTGTTTCTACATCGCAGATGAATTCAAGCGGACGGATTGGTTCGTTCGGCATCTGTATGTCCCCAAAGGTTTCTTTACTCCGCCTTTTGAAACAAAAGAAAGTCTTAAGTCACGCCTGGAAGGGCTATATTCTGAAGTCGAAGTACATTCCGTGAACGCCGAAGGCATCTTTTGTTGTGTGAAGTGAGAGGACGAATATGAAAAACGTTGGAATGCCAATGGGGATGTGGCTGTTGTTTCACAATTCGTTTCGGGAAAATATGGTCTCTGTGCTTGGCTTTGACAAGACAAATGCTAAAGAGATAGAAAAGAAAGCTTTCCTGAAATACAAAAAGATCATTGCGGATCTGCCGGAGTTTGAAAAGGCAGATCGTTTCAAAATGAATATCGTAAACTGCGCCATGTTGTCGGCGTTCTATTTGAACATGGATAAAAGAGTCGACGTCGACAAGATGACAAAGTACTATGAAAAGGCCATGATGACAGGACCTATGAAGTGGTTTTGTCGGATGAGCGGAAAGCAGAAGTTTTCAGATAAAGACATACAGGGAATGAAAGATACAGCCTTGTTTAAAGCTGCAGATCGAAACCCGTATTCCTGGAACATGGAGTACTTGCCTTATGCGGATGGCAACGGCTACGAGGCGCGTTTTACCAAGTGCGGTATCTGCACGCTGATGAAAGAACTCGGCATACAGGAGATCATCCCTGCCATGTGTCATCTTGATTTCACTATGAGTGAAGCCGGCGGCGTATCCGAGTTTGTCAGACAGTACACGCTGGCATCCGGTGGTCCTTATTGCGATTGCGGATACAGGAAAAAATCGGGACGGTAAAGATAGATCGATCCTGAATTTAGAAGACACACGAAAAGCCTTTATGCAAGGCTTTTTTGAAATTCTGGTCGCTTGAGTCGATCAAAGCGATCTATTCGATACCGGTTATCGGAATAACGTAATGTATATCGCCACCCTGACCGTCGGGGTCGGCTCTGCTTACGATAGTAAAGTTGGCCTGGGCATCGGCACCATCATTAAACTGGGCGGTCAAAGTGTGCTTGCCGTTTTTAAGACTTCTCAGATATGAAGGCTTCAGGCTTATGACGACACTGCCCGACTTGGCTTCATAGTTGTTCGTATCTACTGTTTTGCCATCGACAAGGATGCCGGTAAAATGAGAGAACGCAAAGCTATCGTATATGGAACGAGTGTAGACGAAGACCAGATCTTCTTCGCTTTCTTTGTGCCAACGGCTGTCGGCTCCTTTGCTTACGCGATAGAAGATCGAATCCGGATCGATCTTTTCGATGACGCGTGTTTCCTGTTTGCCACAGTGTCTGCAGACGCGCATTTCTTCGCCTTCTTCAAATTCGGTGGCTTCTTTTGTCGCCTGCCAATCCGTAAAATCATGGCCTAAAGCTTTGATAGCCAATCGCTCTTTAGTGATGCTTTGTATGCCTTGCGAGTCGATAAACAACTTCCCGCAGACATCACATTCGTAATGGGCTTTGTATCCGACTTCTTCACAGGTCGGCGCAACTTCATCGACGTGACTGAGCACATGGACGTGGAGCACTTCGACGCGACATTGAGCCGTTTTGTTTCCTTCAACACTCGTTGCGGTGATGATGGCTTCTCCCGGTTCAATGCCTGTAACGACACCGTTCACACCAACTGTAGCGATAGATTCATCGCTGCTTGAGAAGATGACATCTTTATTTAGGGCAGTCTCCGGAATTATACTGACAGTCAATGTCTGACTGGTTTTTTCATCCAACTCAAGAGATGAAGGTTCGATACTTACACTGTAAACTTTTGTGGGATCGACGAAAACGGCTTTTATCACGACATCATCATCAGGCATATCGAAATAATATTTATCTTCCTGGATGTTGTTTTTTATGTCGAAAGTTTTCTTTGTGTTTATCGTTGTATAAGTCAGATAAAGAAGCGTATATCCGTCTTCCGCGGTGGCATCGACAAGTATTCTGTCTCCCTGTTTTGCCAGACCGTCGGAAACAACGCTGCCGTTTGTGATATCTTCATCGATGAAGATCCGATAAGTATCGGAATCCAGCCATTGTGCCTTAAGCATGACTTGATCGCTGATGTTTTCGATCTTCTTTCCGGGGTATCCTTCGCCTGATGTTCCGGCAAAAGAATAATCCCAGCTCGCAAAGCGCATGCCTTGAACCGGCGTAAACCGGCATTCGGGCAAAACATACGAATCGACACCCGCATCGATATGATCGCGATAGGTATCTCCCGATCCGTTTTCCGAAAGGATAAGGATATCATATCCTTTGAACAGACATTTGACACAGACGCCATCGACTATTTTATGTTCTTCATCTTCGGAATGCAGACAGTATCTGCAAAGCGCGTTGTGAGTAAAGGCATCCGCATATTGATATGTATAATGTTCGTGTGAGCATTTTTCGATCCGAACATAGTGGTTGTTTCTGTCCTGGCTGGCAGGGATACGATCGGAAACATATCTTTGATAAGAAAGATCTTCGCTGCTTCCTGCTGTGACTGAAGCCTCATCATATAAAGAGAGTTTATTTGAAGTTCCCGTTTCACCTTCAGCGTTGCCGATGGGCATCGCTTCGTCGTCAGAGCTTGTCTTTACGATGACAGTAGCATCGTTGTCTATGATGACCTGGCCGCCTTTTCCGCCGCCTCCGGTAACACTTTCTTCACCTCCACCGATCCCGGCAGCTCCGCCGGAACCTGTTGCGATGATTGTGCCGCCATTGATCTTGAC
>JAZQIF010000122.1:0-20988 GCA_045540935.1 Erysipelotrichaceae bacterium
CCATTCTTGAAAGAGACATCGAAAGACAAGGAAGAAGCCATCGAAGAATTCGCAGAAGACTGCGGCCTCTTCTATGATTTCGGACTGATCCCGATGAACCTGGAAAAGACACTTCTGACAAGACGGCTGTTTGAAAGGGAAGATGAGATCTATACCCTGCACACCGACATCGGCTATAACTGTCTCAAGGAAAGAGGATCCACGAAACGCTTTGCGGACATCGCCTTAGGCCACCACCGCGACTACGATGAAAACGGCGGCTATCCGGAAGAATACGTCCGCATCGAATCTCCATACCGCAGGATGTGCGATCTGATCGCCGTAGTCTCCTATCTGAAGGAACACTTTGAAAAAGACATAGATGCCGTATGCGATGACATAATACGCAAGTCGAGGACTTCCTTCTCCCCGATCATCACTTCCTATCTGGAAGATAAACAATTAAGAAAACAGCTCCTTGAGATACTGACCGGCGAAAGGAAACAGTACTACAAAGAGCTCTATGATCAATTGATGAACTAAAAGACGCATCAGGCGTCTTTTCTTTAATCCAATGGTTTCTGGTAGTAGTTTCCGTAAACGTTCAGGGTATTGCGGGTCTCGATGAAGGCCTTCGGATCACCTTGCAGGGCATACTTGACGACTTCCGAAGTCTGGAAGGCATTGACTACCGTATATAACATCGTCTCGTCATCCCCTCTGTAGGCACCCTTGGCCTGGATCTTGGTGATGCCGTGTCTGACATTCTTCAGGATACTGTCGATGACCTCATCCGGCTTCTTGGTGACGATGATGATCGCCTGGTGGGTGTAACGCTTGTGCCTCTTGGAAACGATCGTGTTGGAAGCATACTGGAAGATGATCGAATAAGCGGCGATCTGCCAGCTGTACAACATGCCGGCAATGAAGATCAGCGCGCTGTTGAAGGCGAAGACATAGTCCCACATCGAACGGTGATATTTGTTGGAATAATAGATCGAAAGAAAGTCCGTGCCTCCGCTCGATGCGCCGTTTGTCAGAGCGATCGAGACGCCAAAGCCCGAGATCACCCCGCCGAATAATGCCACCAGCAAAGGATCATCCAGGATATGGAAGGCCGGTAAGAACGAAGAAAATATGGATACTAACGTCGTCTGTATGACCGAAAAGATCGTAAACAGCTTTCCGATATGGCGATAGACGATGGCAGCCAGTATGACATTGACCAGCAGATACAGATAAAAGAACGGCAAAGAGATGCCAAAGAAATCTTTTAAGATATCCGAGACCAGTCTCGACAATCCCGAGATGCCGGAAGGATAGATGCCGGCCGGGACTGAAAACGAAGTTAAGGCAAAGGCCTGAAAGGCTGCCGATACGATGACGGCGATCGTCATCTGTAATAATTGTTTTTTGTTGCTTAATATACTGCTCATTTTTTGTTTCTCTTGTTTTTCTTCCATTCCTTGATCTGTGCCAGCCTTTCCGAGACCTGTCTTTCAAGACCCTGGTCAGCCGGAACATAATATTCTCTGTCTTTCAAAGACTCCGGCAGACAGACCATATCGGTCAGCCGCTCTGCTGTGTCATGGGCATACTGATACCCCTTGCCGTAGTCGAGCTCCTTCATGAGCCTGGTCGGCGCGTTGCGTATGATCAAAGGCACCGGTTCATCGATCATCTCGATCGCATCCTTCTTTGCCAGCATGTAGGCCACATCGACCGCGTTGGACTTGGGTGCCACCGACATGTAGATGACGGCTTCCGCCAAAGCGTCGGTACATTCGGGCATGCCGATGTAGTGACAGGCATCATAGGCACTCACCGCCAGCTGTAAAGCTCGCGGATCGGCAATGCCGATATCTTCCGAAGCAAAACGGATCACCCTTCTTGCCACATAGAGGGGATCTTCCCCTGCTTCCAGCATCCTCGCCAGCCAGTAGACGGCGGCATCGGGATCGGAATTGCGCATCGATTTATGCAAGGCAGAGATGATGTTGTAATGTTCCTCGCCCTTCTTGTCATAAAGGAAGGATTTCTTGGACGTGATCTCTTCGATGATCTGCTTATCGACATAGATCGTATCGCCTTTCTCTTCGCCATTGAGCACCGCCATCTCCAGTGTGGACAAAGCCATGCGGGCATCGCCGTTGCAGAAATTGGCGATGAAAGAATAGGCGCTCTCATCGATCTCGATCTTCTTTCCGTTGAAGGCACGCGGATCCTTGACAGCTCTCTTGAGCAGTTCTTCGATCTCCTCGGGTTCCAATTGTTTGAGCACGAAGACCTTGCATCTGGACAATAAGGCGCCGTTGACCTCAAAGGACGGATTTTCGGTCGTCGCACCGATCAGGATGATCGCACCCTTTTCCACAAAAGGCAGGAAGGCATCCTGCTGGGCCTTGTTGAAGCGATGGATCTCATCGACAAAAACGATGGTCCGATGACCTAAAGCCGTATCTTCCTCGGCCTTTTTCATGACCTCCTTGATCTCCTTGATCCCGGAAGTCACCGCCGAGAAGTTGATGAACGAGGCCTTCGTATGTCTGGCGATCACGCTGGCCAGGGTCGTCTTTCCCACGCCCGGAGGACCCCAGAAGATGAGAGATGGGACCTGGTCATTTTCCACCATCCTGCGAAGGACCTTGCCTTGGCCGATCAGATGTTTCTGACCGATGATCTCATCCAGGCTCTGCGGTCTGAGTCTGGCAGCCAGCGGTTCGTTCATTGGATCATAAAACAGTGATCTTTCTTCCATTCCCACTCCTTTAATTCACGTACATTATTAATTGTATAATAGAACTGTGAAATTGATACAGCGCTTCAAACAGAACTATCTTCCTTATATCCGCTCTGTTTACGACATCTCAAGATTTCAGATATTCAACGGTCTGATCATCTCAGCGATGGCCTTTTTACTGCGGCAGATCGCGATGCTTCTGATCCGTTCGACCGGCAGAGTCGCCATCTCGACCGGCGATTTCGACTTCCTTTTCACGACCTGGCAGGGACCTCTTTTACTGATCATCGGCTTAAGCGTCTTATTCGTCTATCTGGCCTTTGACCTCAATTCGATGATCATCTTTTCGGACGGCATCTTGAAAGGCGAACCGAAGCTTTTCGAATCATCGAAGCAGGGTTTTCTCTCCATCCGGAAATTCTTCACCCCGGATGGCATCGGGATCGTCATCTATATCGCACTGATCGCCCCGATCGTCGGATTCGGCTTTACGATCTCGCTGACCGATTCGCTCTATCTGCCAAACTTCATCAGCTCGGTCATCGATTCCACACCCCTATATTCGATCCTGTACCACATCCTGACGATCTTATTCATCTTCGTCGGTATCATCCATATCTTCATACTGCATGGCATCCTGCTGGGAGGTCTTCCTTCCTACAAGGCGGACGACCAGTCCAGACAGATCATGAAAGATAACTGGAAGGACTTCCTGAAAAACAATCTCTACATCATACTCAGGACTGCGCTGGTATTTCTTTCGATCCTGGTGTTCTTCGGTCTCATACCGGTGACCATCGCTTCGCTGTTTGTCTCGGATGAGACGCGTCTCAAGACGACCGGATACTTCATCTTATTTACGATGTTATTCGTCTTCTTCGTATCCACTTCCTATTTCCATTCTTTCTATATGCTGGACATCACGCGTCTTTACTACCGCTATACCGGCAAAGACGACAGCTTCCATGCCCCGAAAAAAAGAAGGTTCATCCTCTTGAGGCTTCTGATGGCGGGATCCGTCATCGCCCTCTTATATTGGGCAGCCTTCTTCGTATCGACCCAGTTCGATCAGGTCTTCTCGACGCAGGTCACCACCGGCATTATCGCTCACCGGGCCGGCGGAACGGAAGCTCCGGAAAACACGGTCGCCGGTATCAAGAAAGCGATACAGCTTGGTGCCTATGGTGCGGAGATCGATATCCAGAGGACGAAAGACGGCTACTACATCATCAACCACGACGGCAATTTCTCAAGACTGTGTTCCAATAAGGCAAGACCGGAAGAACTGACTCTCGATGAAGTCAAAAATCTCGTGATCAGAGACTCTCTCTTCCCGGGTCAGGAAGAAGATGTCGCCACCTTTGAAGAGATGCTGGAAGCATCGAAAGACAAGATCGTCTTATTCGTCGAACTCAAAGGAAACACCGCCGATCAGCAGATGGCCGACGATGCCGTAAAGATGATCAAGGAAAGAGGCATGGAAAAACAATGCGTGCTGATCTCTCTGAAATATTCCCTGATCGATTACATCGAAAGAAACTACCCGGAAATGGAAACGGGCTATCTGACTTTCGCCAGTTTCGGTGAAACCGCAAAACTCAACTGCGATTATCTGGGACTCGAGGAAGAGGCGTGCAACTCCACGACGATCGATGCCATCCACGCCAGCGGCAGGAAAGTCCTGGTCTGGACACCGAATTCCGTCTCCTCCCAACGCAAGTTCCTGTGTTCGAGAGCCGACTACATCATCACCGACAAGATCTCACAGGCTTCGGAACAGATCCAAACATTAAATGAACGTCAGGATTACGAAGTGATCTTAGACTGGATATTCAATTAAAAAAGGAGATACTTATGAACCAGACTTATCTTCAATGCAGGCAGGCGGCTGACTACATTAAAACGAAAATGGACGCCACCGACGCCATCGGCCTGGTCTTAGGCTCGGGCTTAGGCGAACTGGGCGATGAGATCGAAGATCCGATCATCGTCGACTACGCCGACATCCCCAATTTCCCGAAGACCACCGTTCCCGGACACAAAGGAAGGCTCGTCTTAGGAAAGCTCAATGGCAGAAAAGTCTTATGCATGCAGGGACGCTTCCACTTCTACGAAGGACATGACATGAAGACCGTTGCGATGCCGACACGCGTCATGAAGCTCTTAGGCGTCAAAGCCCTCATCCTGACCAACGCAGCCGGCGGCTGCAACAGGACCTTCAAGCCGGGCACCCTCATGTTCATCGATGACTTCATCAACTACATGGGCGACAATCCGCTCTATGGCGAAAACATCGATGAACTCGGACCGCGTTTCCCGGACATGACCAAAGCCCTCGACAAGGAATACACTGACCTGGGCATGGATGTCGCCAAGAAGCTTGGCATCGACATCAAAAAAGGTGTCTATATGGGCTTCCGGGGACCGAATTATGAAACGCCGGCTGAGATCCGCTTTGCCCAGATCATCGGTGCCGACGCCGTAGGCATGTCGACCGTTCCGGAGATCCTGGCCGCAAGACATTGCGGACTGCGCTGTGTGGCCATCTCTTGCATCACCAACATGGCTGCCGGCATGACCGGCGAGGAACTTTCCCACAAGGAAGTCCAGGAGACTGCCGATCGGGTCAAGGACCAGTTCAAAGGTCTCATCCGCGAAATGGTCGCAAAGATGTAGATCATCGATCAAAGAAAAACGAAGCATCAGCCCATTTAAGCAGGACGTGCTTCGTTTTTTGTTTTCTTAAAAGATCTCTTATGAGTACCGCTTCAATCCTGTCCTCTTGTCATCAGAAACAGCGCGTGATCTTCTTCCGACAGATACATCTGCGCAAGGACGTATTCTCTTCCTTCGCTGGCATAATAGTCACTGATCCATAAGACGCAGTCATTGCCGATCAGCTTGATGCCGCCACCTTCCGGTTCGCCTTCAAAAGGCAGATACCCTGCATCCGCATCGCTTTCCTCATAGACCGCATAGCCATCGCTCGCAAGCCTGGGATGTAAGGTCAGGATGATGATCTCCCTGTCGTAGTCGATCACAAAGTCGGCATAGCCAAGCTCATCGAAATAATTCTTATCAATCTCTGGATCCTCGCCGATCTGTAACATGTAGCGCCAGGGACCGTCCATCTCCCGTATGGCCGGCCAGACCGCATCATCCGGGACTCCGGTCTGCAAGAGTTCGGCATAAAAAGAAAAATCTTCATAACTGAGATCGCCTGAAACAGTCTGACCTGCAGAGCTGTTCATAAAAGAGCGATCGATCTGCAGGTATTCCTGTTCTGTCGAAAGCGTCTTATCGAAGATGCTTTCTTCCGGTTCGATGACCTCGATCTTCGTCGTCTTTATCTGTATTTCCTGACTTGATCCGTCCGACCCGGCTGAGGCACAGGCGCTGATGCAAAGAAACAGGAGGATAAATAAGATACTGCGTTTCATTGTTTTACTCCTTTTTAAATTCGAGCTGAATAAGCTTTCCTTCTTCTTCAAAGACAAGAGGGATCTGATCTTTCGTCACTGTACCCACACTGACCGAAGCGGTCTTGCCGTCAGCCGATACAATGCCGAGGTTTATAGTCCTGGAATAGCCTTCCGGAAGATCGATCTTGAATTCATGGGCAGCATCGTAGCGTATCGGACTTGAGCCGTGCGGCGGCAGGTCACCGGAAAGAAAGACATAGGTCCCTTCATAGTTGCCTTCTTCCAGTTCAAAAAGTCCGCATATCTCTTTCTTCAAAGACAGGATGATCGTTTTCCCGTCTCCGTTGAAGGTCAGAGAACTTCCCTCACAGACAAAGACCCCGTCATGCGGATCGGGTGTCGGACCATCGGGTTCGTATGGTCTGTTGCCGTTATCCTTCATGCAGGAACATAGGCTCACAAGAAAGACACAGGATAAGAAAATCGCAAGGATCGTCTTATCCTTTTTCTTTATACGATCAAAGGATATGAAAACAGGACTTCTCATTGCGTCTCCTTTCCGGAAAAAGACAAAAAACTTTTCCTCTACGCATTTTGATGATTCAATGAAACTTGTTATCTACGTTTCCATTATATAAGCTCCTGCTGTTTTTGCCCATACTCCGCAAAAAGAAAAGCTGTCCGCGTATGCCGACAGCTTCGTTTCAGCTGATCTCGATATTTCCGCCGAGGTTCTGCGAGATCCAGGCGATGTAGGTCCTGCCCCGATTCAGGGCGATGATCTCACCTTTGCTGTTTCGGATCTCGAGCTTTCCTTTCACCACTTCCCAGCTGATGTCTTCCACCGTTCCCTGGGTGGCATACTTGCCTTCCCCGGAGATCATCTGGTAGTTGCAATAGGAGAAGTAGGCTCCCGGTTTGGTGATGTATTTGGTATAGTCATATAAGACTAAAATGTTTTTTCTGGTCAGATCGTTTTCAAAATCATCGGTGTGATATAGCTGATCTGCCTTATTGTATTTCCAGTGCTTGACCCAGCTGCGGTCGGAGATCGTGATGACCATCTCGTTGCATGGCGTATCACTGACGGTCTGCGGCTCATCGGTGAATTCAAAGGACGTGAAATTGTCGTTGTTCCTCTCTGTCCGATAGCCGTATTCTTCGATCGCCTGCGGAAGCTTATCGGTATAGACGACTCCTGCATGTTCGATCGCCACATCTCTTGAACGGTCACGGCCGAACAGTTCGACATAGCCGCGGTATTGCAGCTGATTGATGTTATCGACGCCATCTCTGGCGATGACATCCGAAGCGCCGATGTAGGATCCGGCCGAATCGCTCTGTCCCCAGTGAACATAGATCGCATCGAAGAGTTCCGAGAACCGCACATACGGCGGACGGGCCGAACGCATCGGTCCGATCTGTTCGGGCAGAGACGTGAAGTCAGCGAACAGCCACATCGTCCTGGTGATGCCGCCTTCGACTTCTCCTTCCAGGATGATGTCCGGTGCATAGTTCTTATCGTTCATGCCCCATTGCGGACGGGCAGGCGGTGTGTTCTCTACCATGAAGGCGACAGGACGCTTGCCGATCGCTTCTTCTTTCATCTTGAGCCCGGTCAGAGGGTTCCTGGTCCTGCGGTCTTCTTCCGCCAGGCGCTTTGCCTCTTCGGCGGCAAGTCTGGCCGCTTCCTTTTCGGCAGCGATCCTTTCCGCTTCTGCCTTGGCTCTTAAGGCAGCATCTTCTTCCGCCCTTCGGATGTTTTCTTTTTTGATCACATCGACAAGTACAGCGGAAGAGACGGAAAGAAGCAGAAGCAGAGCAGCAATACTGATTTTTTTGATGGTCGTCTTTTTCATAGGCTGTTTCCTATTTCCATTCTATTACAAAGAAAGTTCCTACATACGCGGTTCGAAAGTGAAACCTTCACCGTTGACATCTTTCGCCTCGGAAATGATGACGAATGCCTTGGGATCATAACGGTCGATGATCTGCTTGACCTCGTTGAATTCATCATCGGAGACGATCGATATCAGCATCTTCCGGCGAGTTCCGGTATAACCGCCGGAAACATCGAGCAGGGTCGTTCCTCTTTCCAGTTCGTTGTGTATGGCATCGGCGATGTCCTGGTAACGATCGGAGATGATCTCGAATTTCTTGGCCTGGATACCGCCGTAGATGTTCATCGTCCAGTTGAGCGTCAGGGTCATCAGAAAGACCGAGATCAGTCCCACCAGGACCGAATTGAGACCATAGATATACAAACCCGCCAGCACGGTCAGCGTATCGGTGAACATGATGACATGGGAGACTTTGATATGGAAATACTTCTCGGCGATCAGAGCGATGGCGTCGGTGCCGCCGGAGGATCCGCCGTTACGGAACATGATGCCGATGGCCACGCCGCCGATCATGCCGCCATAGACACTTGCCAGCAGGGGATCGATGTCACTGATGTCCGGCAGCATCCTGGTCACGAACAGCAGCATGAAGGGATAGGAGATCGAATAGATCAGGGTGTTTTCGAAAAAATCTTTTCCTAAAAAGACACTTCCCAGAATGAACAGGAAGGTATTCAAAACGATGGTCATGATATCTTCGGAGAAAGGAAGGTATGGCGATAACAGTGACGTGATACCGGCAACGCCTCCCGTCAGGATCTTGCCCGGCAATATGAACATGCCGACAGAGAACGCAAAAAGCAAGGTCCCCAGTTCGATCATCAATATGCTTCTGATCTTTTTAAACATATGCACCGCCCTTTCTTCCGATTATTGTCTTTTCTATCTGACAGAATTATACCATGCCCGTTTTGTAATATAATAAAGTGTAAGGGGGACAAAACTCATGAAAAAATTCTTGGAAGAATTCAAAGCGTTTGCGTTAAAAGGCAATGTCATGGATATGGCTATCGGTGTTATCGTCGGCGGTGCCTTCTCTTCGATCGTCTCCGCACTGACGGAAAACATCCTTAACCCGATCATCGCCTGCCTGGGCGGTACGGAAGTCGGTCTGGTCACGCCTCTGGGAAACACCGGACAGGTCATCAACTGGGGTGCCTTCATCTCAGCGATCATCAACTTCCTGATCCTGGCGTTCGTCCTCTTCCTGATCTTAAAGGCTGTCAATAAGATGATGAACTTAAGCAAGAAGGAAGAAGAACCGGAACCTGAACCGGAACCGGAACCAAGCGATGAAGTCAAGCTTCTCACTTCGATCTGCGAAGAACTGAAGAAACTCAACGAAAAATAAGAACTGAAAAAGAGCAGATCAACTGCTCTTTTTACATGCCCTCAGGCGTAGACTCCGATCCTGTAAGAGATGCTGCCGGCTTCTTCGTCCGCCTGCAGGTACTGCACTTTCAGATCCTCATAGCCGCTTTCTTTCATGAACTTCTGTAATTCCTTGTCTTTCTTTAACAGCAGGTTCGTGAAGCGGTCGAGGTTTCCGCTTAAGAAGATCTTCTGGAAGCTGACTAATGAGAAGTCGAGCTTCCTTTCCCTTTCGAAGGTCCTGATCAGGTCCTTCCTTTTCTTCTTTTCCGGAAGCTCAGTGAAGTATTCCTTGTTGAGTTTCTCGAGAAGGTATCTCTCTTCGATCAGTTTCCGGTTGAAGAAGTACGGTCGCAGATAACGTTTTTCAAAGCTGTCATCTTTGAGCCGGTCGGCTTTCTTCTGTAAAGAAGCGTAGCGCTTGTCGATCTGTGCGAGATCTTTTTCATCAAATTCCATAAAAGTTGGTACTCCTTTTTTTCAATTACATGGTAAAAAGAGAAAAGGCTCCCAACAAGTTCCAGTTTCTGACACGGTCAAAAGAAAAGACCGTTTTCACAGTCTTATTCGAATTCGATATCTCCCTCATCTGTCATGTGGCAGACTCTGGCAAGGACCTCGACCTGATAACCGAGATCGCGTATCCTTTGTTCGCCCGGCTGATAGGTCTTGCATACAACGGCACCGCAGCCGACGATCTTCGCATTTGCCTGATGGCAGATGGAGATCAGAGCGTTCATCGCTTCGCCGTTGGCTAAAAAGTCATCGAGTATGAGTACATTATCGTTTTCACCCAGGTATTCCTTGGCGACCTGCACCGTATATTCGATGTTGCGGGTATAGGAGTGTTCCTTTGCCTCGTAGGTATTGGCAGCCATATTGGCAGCGACTGTCTTCTTGGCAAAAACGACCGGGATGAAATCAAAGAATCTGGATGCCGCCTGAGCGATCGCGATACCGCTTGACTCGATGGTCAGGATCTTGTTCGGTTTGGTGTCCTTGAACAGCTCATAGAACTCTTCGCCGATCTGATCCAGCAGCTTCGTGTCGATCTGATGATTCAGGAAGCAGTCGATCTTCAGGATGTCTCCCGGAAGGATCTTTCCGTCTTTTCTGATACGATCTTCTAACAGTTTCATTTAAAGCTCCTTTTAATGTATGCCCATATACTAACACATTTCCCACGCGTTTCAAGGGTGAGTTATAATAAGAAAAAGCACCATGAAATACATTTATCTCGTCAATCGATTCAGCTTAAAAGAAGAGGCTGATCCCATCATTGAAAAACTGCGATCCGTTTCCGAAGCTTTCGGCCGCGACTATGAGATCTGCGTCAATGAGACAGTCGAAGAAACAAAAAAGACGATGTCCCGCTTTAAAAACAGCGAACAGATCATCACCGCTGTCGGAGGAGACGGTTCGATCAATCTTCTCTTGAACGATCTGATCGGCACGAAAAACATCCTTTCCTTCGTCCCTAACGGTACCGGAAATGATTTTTACCGTTACTGTCTCGAGGAACTCGATGACGGCGTGCATGACGTCGATATCGTGAAGATCAATGAACGCTACTTCATCAACGTGGCGTGTTTTGGCATCGATGCCGATATCGCCAACGATGACCGCTTCATTCACAATCGTTTCATCCCTAAGTCCATGCGCTACAACGCCGGTGTCGTCTATTACTTTCTGACCTACAAGCCAAAGACGATGAAGGTTGCGATCGACGGCAAAGAGATTCAAGGACGTTTCACGACGATCATCGCCGCCAATGCCAGATACTATGGCGGAGGCTATCGTCCTTCCCCGACTTCCTTCATCGACGACGGAAAGATGGAGATCCTGCTGGTCGATGAACTCAATAAGCCGGCTATGGCAAAGACCATCCTTTCGATGAAGGATGCCTCCCATCTGAAGAATCCGGCCGTACACTCCTATATCGGCGATAAGTTCATCTTAAGTTCGGATTCCGTGATCGGTGCCAATATCGACGGGGAGCCTTTATATGCCGACCGCTTTGAAATAAAAACGATCCCGAAAGGCTTCAGGATCGATTTCAATAAAAGATTTATCGAAGAGATGTCGAAAGGAAACTGAGGTTTCCTTTTTAAAACGGTGCACCTTCTATGATCTGATCGACCGTTTTGATCTGTCCGTTTTCATAGACATAAGCGTATTCTTTGACGATCTTTCCTTCTTCATCGTATTCAAAGACATTGATGAAGTTGGTCTGGATATAACCGTCTTCTAGCCTTCCTTTCGGGGAAAGTTCAAGATAGTTTTCGTCATTGGTGAACGTATAATCTTTTCTCACGCAAGGGAAGTAATCGTGATCGAACAGAGAATAGGTATAGGACTCGCAGACATAATTGTGTCCGCTGGTCCAGTAACCGTGGGTCTGCCAGTAGACTCTTCCGAGTTCGTCGAGATAGGCATAATAGTAGATCTCGTTGCCGTTATCGAGCGTGATGTTTTCGGTCTCATATTTGTCGGAAGGATGTGTGCCCGGATAGGCATCGAGCCAGAAATTTTCTTTTTTGACGATGAAGCTTTCCCTCTTGTCGATCATCTCCTGCAGAGAAGAAGAGGAAGAATCCTCGATCGCTGTCAGCAGTCCGTTGACCGATGTCCAGACTTCTTCGGCCTGACCTCTCAAAGAAGGATCATCATCCAATGCCTTGATGATCAAAGATAAGACCTCATCGCGGTCTCTTGCCGGTTCGACCGTAAAACCTTCACCCGGTGCCGCATAACAGGAAGCTTTCAAAAGATAGTAAGCACCGACCGGCGCTTCTTGCAGCGCGGCATCCGCTTCCATAAGGCAGGCCTTGCGGTCTCTCGCCTTGAGAGCTTCTTTGGCAAGTTCTTCGTGGGTCTTTTCCTTGGCACAGCCCGCAAATACCAGCAGCAATATCAGCACATATAAGATCTTTTTCATAACATCACCTTTATCACCATCATAACAGAAAAGAAAGACTGCAGGTCATGCCTGCAGTCCCTATATCATATTTCTTTTCCGTTATCGGCGATCACATCCCTGTACCAGTAGAAGCTCTTTTTCTTTCTTCTGGCCAGATCTTTCAGATCGTGTTCATCGCGGTTGACATAGACGAAACCGTAACGTTTCGAGAATCCGGAGTGTCCGGAGATCAGGTCCATGAACGACCAGCTGCAGTAGCCGATGAATTCTACGCCGAGATTCATGGCTTCCTTGATCTGGTGCAGGTGTCTGGAAAGATAGTCGATGCGCTCGTCATCTTCCAGTATCCCTTCTTCCGGCCATGTTTCCTTATTGCCGAAGCCGTTTTCCGTGATCAGCAGCGGCAGATGGTATCTGTCCCAGAGCTGTCTGGCGGAACACTGCAGACCGATGTCATCGATCTCCCAGCCCCACAGCGTCGCTTTGAGATTTTCATTTTTCACGACCTGATAAATACCAGCTTCCCTGCTTGGCAGCAATTTGAAGCCGATGTCGCCGATCGGATGTTCCTCGTCTGTCGGATTGGCACTGACTGATTCGGAATAGTAGTAATTGAAAGCTAAGAAGTCCGGCTTGTTTTCTTTCATGACTTCCATGTCGCCTTCTTTGATCTCAGGCATCATATCACGGTCTTCCAGATATCTTCTGAATACAGGTGAATATTCGCCAAAGATGTTCATATCAAGATGATAGAGGTTTCTTATCTCGTTGGCGTCCATGCATGCCAGCATATCAGCCGGAGAATTGGTCGTCGGATAAAACATCGTATAGCAGGTCGCCGGGCCGATCTTGCCGTCTTTGACGATCTCATGACACTTTCCGATCGCCTTGGCTGCTGCCACACACATGTGGTGGTTGGCCAGATAGCCGAGCTTCTCCGCTTCCTTGCGGTCTTCGCATTCAAAACCAAGACGGAACGGCATATGGACGACGTGATCCTGTTCGTTGATCGTCAGCCAGTATTTGACGCGGTCGCCATAGGTCCTGAACAGGAATTCCGCATAATTGACATAATCATCGATGCTTCTTCTGTCGAGCCAGCCGCCGTACTGTTTTACCAGTCCGACCGGGTAATCGAAGTGATAGATCGTGACGATCGGCGTGATATCCGCCTTGATGAGTTCGTCGATCAGGTCGTTATAGAACTGTACACCTTTTTCATTGACCTGCCCGTTTCCTTCCGGGAAGATCCTGGTCCAGGCGATCGAGAAGCGATAGGCCTTGAGACCCATCTCTTTCATCAAAGCGATGTCTTCCTTATAGCGGTGATAATGGTCGGAAGCCACAGAGAAGTCGCAGATCGACGGATCGATCTTGCGCACATCCATGACTGACAGACCTTTGCCATCTTCTCTGGCGGCACCTTCACATTGAAATGATGCGGAAGAGGAACCCCATAAGAAACCGGCAGGAAAATCTTTGATCTTTTTTGTTTCCATAGTTCTCCTTCAGAAAAGGGACGGAAACGTCCCTTAAGAATTAATCTTCGTCAAAACCGATGAGCCAGGTCGCAACGAAACCTAAGACAGTTGCGATGATCGCTGCGGCAACAGCCAGATAGAAGTTGGTCATGGAATCCGGAGCCATGAAGATCGGCAGCGTCAGGAATGAGCAGGATGCCGTCGCATAAGCGCGGATATCGAAGATACCGATGAAAAGACCCGTGATGGCGGCGCCGATCAGAGCACCGATCAAAGGCTTCTTCAAACGGATCAGGACACCGTATAAGGCAGGTTCCGTGACAGACAGTAAGGCAGTGATACCTGTAGAGATACCGGCAGTCTTGTTTTCCGTCTTCTTTGCCTTGAGACCGACAGCCAGAGCTGCACCGGCGATTGCCAGGTTACCGGCAAGTGCCTTAGAGAACAGCAGCGAAGAACCGTAAGTCGTGATCTCGTTGACGATCAAAGGCGTGATGACGGTATGCATACCGACCATGACAAGCAGCGGATGCAGAGCGGAAAGGATGACCATCGAAACGCCGCCGAGGCTCGTGATCGCGACACAGAAGTTGGCAAGTGCCTGACCGATCCAGGTACCGATCGGACCTAAGACCAGAAGTGTCAGCGGGAACATGATGACAGCTAAGATCGTCGGACGGGTGATCGAAACGATGGACTTCGGTGAATACTTGATGATATAGCGGTCGATGAACGCCATGACCGGGACCATCAGTAAAGCCGGAACGATGTTGGAAGTATACTTCACGCTGGTCAGCGGCAGACCGAAGATCTTAAGATCGGCAACACCGGAGATCGCAGGTGTACATAATGCCAGGATGATGAATGCGGCAACATACTCGTTAGTCTTGAGTCTTCTTGCGGCAGCGAATGCGACGAATACCGGCAGATAGGAATATGCGGCATTGGCCAGCGTATTGAACAGCTGGTAAGTCATGCCGGCAGTATCGACTTTGAAGACATTTGCGCAAAGTGCCAGAACGGCAGAGATCATACCGGAGCCGATCAGGACTGTCAGAGACGGAGTGACGGAACCGGAGATGTAAGATAAGATCGTGTTCCAGATGCTTTCTTTTTCGCCATCAAGATTCTCCTTGACGACTTCCTGAGCGGCAGCACTCGGAACTAACGGTACCAGTTCATTATAAAGCTGTTCGACATCCGGTCCGATGACGATCTGATACTGGCCGCCTTTGTAGACGACGCCCTGAATACCTTCAAGCTTCTTCAGCTCTTCTTCTTTTGCCTTTGCCTTGTCGTTCAGCGTGAGACGCAGACGGGTCATACAATGCGTGTGAGCGCTGATGTTTTCCTTGCCCCCTACGAGCTCTACGATGGCAGCAGCTGTTTTTTTGTAATCCATATTTTTCTCCTTTCGATGTATTTTAAGCGGGTCAGCGTAACAACCTCGCTATATGGATCGTGAGATAGGTATATTCGTTTTCTTCGATCTGATAACCGTATTTTTCTCTGATCTTTTCACCGATCAGCTTTGCGCACTTATATTCGTTGGCATAACGCAGATTGATGTGCTTGTTCATCTCGATATCCGCATCTTCTTCCAGGAAAGTGTTCTTGACCATCCTCTTGGCGAAGAACTGCAGATGGGTGACGAATCTTGCGAAATTGACATCGTCATTGTTGAGTCTGATATTGAAGAATTCCTCGACTGTCGAAATGCTTAAGGAAATGATCTCGGTCGCCGTATAGATATCCCTGATATCGGTATCGAGCTCCGCATTGACGATATGCATGGTGATGAAAGCCGCTTCCTGTTTATCGGCCTCGATGCCGAAATCCGAAGTCATCATGTCGATGATATCTTCCGCGATCTTGTATTCATCCTTATAGAGATAACGGACATTGAAGGATAACATCGTATCGAAACGGATGCCTTTGTCATTGCGTTCGATGCAGGAATAGATATGATCGGTCAAAGGGATCAGTATCCTCTTTGAGATCTTCTTTGAACTGCAGCGGATGATATAATCGGTCGCCTTGACACCGAATTTGACGACATCATAGGGGATCTCATCGAGAAAAGAAGCCAGGGTCGGATCGATGCTTTCATTCTGCAGGACATAGGTCTTTTCGATCCTGGACGGATCGATCTGCTGACCGACTCTTCCGTTGAAACCGATGCCCTTGCCAAAGACGATCACTTCCCCGCTGTTATCCTTCGAGATGACGACATTGTTGTTGATGATCTGTTTGATTTCCATCTCTTCTCCCCTAGAAATTAAAAACCTGTCCACCCAAAAATAAAGCGAACAGGTATTGCTCTTTCGATAACAAGCCTTTTATCAGTTTCAATATATCATTGTGAAACGACTTTTACAAGCGGAGCGATAAAAATCACTTTCCAAGCCCGGCCTTATCCAGGATCTTCACACCCGCAAGAAGCAGGGCTTGACCGCAGATGTTTACACACTGTGCGACCCAGTTCATGAAGGCCTTGTCAAAATCCTTGGAAGACAGATAGCCCATAGCCAATGACAGGAAGAAAGAGACGATGAAACACACCAAGGCGTTTCTCTTCTTCATCTTGTTGGCGATCGAGCAGAGTGCCGCATCCATGGCGCCTAAGCCGACCACCATGATGCCCACAAGTGCCATCGTCGGCAGAAACGCATACGCCCTGTTGGACTTGGACATCACATACATCATCAGCCCCAATCCTGCCAGTAAGAAACCTAAGGACTGGTTCGGGAACATCTGTTCCGACATCCAGGTGAAGTCACCGACATTCAAGGCATACAGCAGCTTGTAGGATGCCTTGAGGAAGCCGGCTGCCGTCACCAGAGAGGCACCGGCCGTAAAGATATAGAATGCGGCATTTGACATCTTGTGCCTGAGATCCTTGCTCAGGATCGAAGCAGCCAGAGTGAATAAGACGACCGGGATATAGTCGACAAGTGCCATCGGCACAGTAAACTCTTTCATACTAGTCTCTGTACACTTTCATGGAGTGATACTGTTTCGTGAACGGGAACAGTAATGGCACAGTATCGGAATACTTCTGGTATTCCGGATCCAGACCGTAATTCTTTTCATGACGCAGTTCAAGTCTTGATGCCGAATTGTACATGACATAGGTGATCAGCACTAAGGCGATGAGCACCATGATCCACTGCTTGCCCTGAACGGCACCGATGCCGGAGACAGTCACACCGACCCAGAACAGGACTTCCGAGAAGTAGTTCGGGCAGCGGCAGTACTTGTATAAGCCGGTATCGCAGAAGCGTTTCGGATTGATCTTCTTGGCAGCTGATTTCTGCTTGTCGGCAGTGGCTTCGCCATAGATCGCCAGCACCATGATCAGGATACCGATCCAGGCAAAGATGTTGTCCTTGGCTCCGTTCATGACACGGTAAGACAGTGCGGAAGTCTGCGCCGTATACATCCACATGGAATATGCCCACATGAATAAGGAAACAGGAAGCGGCATTGCCTTGGTGGAACCGGTCGATTCCAGAGTCTTGCGGTAATCCTTATTGGTCAGCTCTCTTTTCAAGATGTAGCCGCCAAGACGGTAACCGTAGATGATGAACAAGATCGAGATCACTGCTGTCGCAGCGGTCAGAGAATGGTTCAGCAGACCGAATACGAAATGGAAGATACCGATGCACATGACCGCAAAGCCATAGCCGACGGACATGAACCAGACGAATTCCTTAAAGCCCATGCAGCAGCCGATCGCCGCAACGATCGTCACACCCCACATGAAAGCAGGCCATACTTTACCTGCATAAGAAGGATCAAGTCTGAACATTATTTCTTTCCTCCGAAGTATTCTTTGATGTATTCCGCAAAGGAAGCTTCACCGACATGCGTATCACCGACCAGGTCGTGCGACAGTGTCCACTTCGAGAACATGATGATGTCGTGCTTGCCTTCCTTCTTGATCTTCGGCAGATTGGCCAGGATCGAGAACATCCAGACCGGTGAATCCTTGATGATGACCGGCTTGCCGGCTGCCCGGAAGCACATCTTTGCCATCTCTTCGTAAGTGTAAGTTTCCTTACCGCCGACATTGTATGTGACATTGGTGTCATCCATATGCTCGACAATGAATTTTGCGAAATCCGGACAGTCGACGACGTTCGCCTTGACGCCGTGATAGCCCTTCAATAACTGCATCTCACCCTTGTCGATGTAAGGCTTGAAGACCTTGGCGATATCATAGAAATAACCGGTCGGACGATAGATGACATATTCCATATCGCCCTTCTTGATCTCCTGTTCCAGCATGTATTTCGCATGTAACATCGGGACCTTTTCGGCACCCGGTTCATCACAGGAAATGACGGAAATGTAGTTGAACTTTCTGACACCGGCCCTCTTTGCCTCATTGTAGAGATTGAGGTTGCCCTGATAGTCGATATCATACGCTGTGAACTTGGTCGAAGACGTCGTCAGGCCCATCGTCGTGATGACCGTATCGACACCGTCACAGATCCCCTTCAATGTTTCAAGGTTGGTCGCATCGATCGCCTTGAAGGTATACTTTCCTTCCAAGCCGTTGTTTTCCTTTTCTTTCAGGTCAGCTGCAACGACCTCATATTTCTTGTCTGTCAATGCCTTCAGGAGCTCAAAACCGAGATTTCCGAACGCACCCGCGAGTAAGACTTTCATATAAAAACCTCCTAAATTACCCTCTATATTATAAAATCTTTTTACTTTCAGTACAAAATGCATGTGAAATATTTAACTTTTATATTTTGAGATCATTGATCCGATTAAGAATCCTCCATTATTTTTTGTATAATCATTCTTGGAAAAAGGTGTATCTATGAAAAACAAGAATCATATTTTTAAAACTTTATTACTTCTGACTCTTTCTATTCTGTTTCTTTTCTCCCTTGCCGGCTGTAACCAAAACAAGAACGAAGAAAAGATCAAGGAATTGCAGGATACCATCGATGCCCTGAATGCCGATAAAAAACTTTTACAGGAACTCAACCGCAGTTCGATCGAAAACATGGTCCTGCAGGAAGGCGACATCTATGTCATCGGCCACAGAAGCCCGGACTCCGATACCGTCTGTACCGCTATTGCCTATGCCAACCTGCTGAATGAGCTTGGCTACAGCGCAAGACCGGCCATCACGATGCCGATCAATCACGAAAGTGAATACATCCTGAAGCAGGCTGGTGTCGAAACACCGGAAGAACTCATCGATGCCTCCGGCCTCAACATCTTCTTAGTCGACCACAGCGAATACTCGCAGGCTGCCGAAGGGATGATCGACGCCCACATCGTCGGTGTCATCGACCACCATGGCATCGGTACGGTCTCCACCGGAAACCAGGTCGTCTATGAGGCAAGACCGATCGGTGCGACTGCCACCATCGTCTGGCTCGACTACCTCAACTACGGCATCGAGATCAAACCGCAGATCGCTCACATCTTATTAGGAGCCATACTGTCCGACACGTCCAATCTGGCTGCATCCACGACCACGGAAGCCGACAGGAAAGCTCTTCCATATCTGGCAAAGATCGCCGGCGTGGAAGACATCGACGCTTTCTACAAAGAGCTCCATGCACAGGCTTTATCCTATGAAGGCATGAGCGATGAAGAGATCTTATTCCAGGACTACAAGGAATACGAAGTCGCCGATACGCGTTTCGGCATCGGCTGTCTCAATGCCATCGACCTCGACACAGCCCGTGATCTGTCCGTACGCATGAAAAAAGCTCTGGAAGAATACGGTCCGACTAAAGACGTCTCTCTCATCTATGCCTCGGTAGGCATGCGGGAGAACGGCGAAAAGATCGACTATATCGTTCCGGGAAACGAACTCTCCGAGACCGTCCTCAAAAACGCTTTCCCGAACTACGACGAATATGACGGCACGGCCTACATCTTCAAGACAGGCCTTGGCCGTAAGACGCTATTCGTACCGGGTCTCACCGATTATCTGATGGCCCGTCCGCACGAATAAAGCAACCAAAACACCGCCTCAAAAAAGCGGTGTTTTTATAAGAAGAAAGGAGCATTACGCTCCATGGTGTTCGTGTGATTTGTTGCCAAGATACTTGGCATTGAGTGTGAGTATCAGCACGATATCGAATAAGAAGATGAAGATGAAGTTCTTTTTCACATCGTAGCCATAGGCCTTCAAAGTGAAGACACCGATCTCGATGGCGTGACGCACACCCAGACAGGCGATGAGCAGGTCGATGATCGCGATGATCAGTTCGATCGTCTCGTGCGTGATGAAAGCTTCCGACAGGAACGGGATCATGATCCCGGCGATCTCGATCAGCAGGTGCTCCTGAAAGGCTTTCAGGTTCCAGCAGTATTTGAAGACGACGATCCAGTTATAGAACGGGATGAAACTCGTCCAGGTCGGTTCATTGAAGGACTTGCACATACGGTAGGTACAGTACACATCGATCAGATACAGGATGATGAAATACGGAACACTGATATGTTCGATAAATTCCAGTTCAAATAACGGGATCTTTTCTATAAAATGCAGGATATTCATAAATCATTTGTCTCCGTTGTGAACGACGATCTGATTGAACGGAATGCTGATGCCTTCTTCGTCGAATCTCTTCTTGACTAAGACCCGCAGATCTCTTTGTATCTTGTAGTGATTGCGCTTGACGGCCTTCATGACGATCGAGAAGCCAAGCGAGCTTTCATCAAAGGAATTGATACCTAAGACATTCGGCGCTTCATAACAGATGTCTTTATTTTCTTCGTAGTATTTCTCTGCCACTTCTTTCAATACGGCAATAACGCGATCCGGATCTTCCTCATAGGACACCGGTACTTCAACGATCGCCATATTGAATTCTCCGGAAAAGTTTTCCACGGTCGTGATCTGACCGTTCGGGATGATGATCTGCTGACCCTTCCAGTTTTTCAGATAGGTACAGCGCATCGCCAGCGATGTGACGGTCCCTTCGTAATCGTTGATCTTGACGAAATCGCCAACACCGTATTGCCTTTCAAAGATGATGAAGGCTCCGGCGATCACATCCTTGATGATGGACTGGGCACCCAGGGAGATGATCAATGCTCCCACTCCAGCTGCCGTGACGATGCTCGATAAGGCATTACCGAAACCGAGCTGATTGATGATCAGACAAGTCGCCGCGAAATAGATCGTATATCTGCC